>JAHHMJ010000031.1 GCA_018678395.1 Gemmatimonadota bacterium
TCGACCTGGAGAATCTCCTTCAACCCCCCCTCACCGAGCTTGCAGGGCACGCCGAGGAAGATCCCCTCCTCGCCGTACTCGCCCTCGAGCCGCGCAGCGCAGGGCAGGATGCGGTTCTTGTCGCGGACGATCGCCTCGGCCATCTGCACCGCGGCGGCCGACGGCGCGTAGTACGCGCTGCCGGTCTTCAGGTAGCCCACGATCTCGGCGCCCCCCTTCCGCGTCCGCTGAATGAGCGCTTCGATGCGCTCCATCGAGAGGAACTGGGTGAGCGGGATCCCGGAGATCGTCGTGTAGCCGACCAGAGGCACCATCGTGTCGCCGTGCCCACCCAGTACCAGAGCCTGGATGTCCTCGACGCTCACGTCGAGCTCCATGGCGATGAACGAGCGATACCGAGCGGTGTCGAGCACCCCCGCCATCCCGATCACGCGCTCGCGCGGGAACCCGGTCGCCTCCATGGCGACGTGCGACATCACGTCGAGCGGGTTGGAGACCATGATGATGATCGAGTCGGGCGCAACCCGGGCGATCTCCTCGGAGACGCTGCGGACGATGCCCGCATTGGTCTTCAGGAGGTCGTCACGGCTCATGCCCGGTTTGCGCGCAATCCCGGCGGTGACGATGAAGATGTCCGAGCCGGCAGCCGACTCGTAGGTCTGGGATCCGACGACACGCGAGTCGAATCCTTCGACGGGGGCGCTCTCCCACTGGTCGAGGGCTTTCCCCTGCGGGATCCCCTCGGCGATGTCGATCATGACGACTTCGCGGGCGAGCTCCTTCTCGGCGAGACGCTGGGCGCACGTGGCCCCCACGTGTCCCGCGCCGACTACGGTAATCTTCTTGGCGCTCATGTGCCTGGACGTTCGGCGACGGAGGCGTCACGGCCAGGCCTTCGCAGCCCGCGCCGTGCGGTGGAATGGGCGGTCCGAACCGCCGTCGCAAAGCTATTCCGACGGGGGGGGGGTGTCAACGCGCACAAGGGCCGCTTTCGGCCTTCGCGGAGACGGTCGACGGGCGCTCTCAGCCCCCGGTCTGCGAGAGGGCCACGAGGCCCCCGGATCCGCTGTCGCTACCCTGCACCAGAAGGTGCCGCTCCGGCTTCACACGGAGCGTCTCGCGGATGTGCGGCTCGAGGGGTTCGCCGGCCCGGAGTGGCCCCCGAAGATCGGTCTGGAGATCGCCGAAGAGGCATGGGCGGAGTTGGCCGTCGGCAGTCAGCCTCATGCGGTTGCAGCGGTCGCAGAAGTTGTGGCTCATCGGGGTGATGACGCCGATGGTCCCGGGGGCGCCGGGGAAGCGATAGTAGGTGGCCGGCCCGTTCCCGGTCGGTCCTTCGGCCGGCTCCAGAGTGCCGAGCGCCCGAATGCGGCGGAGCGCCTCCGCGCAGCTCACGTAGTTCTCGCGCGAAAGGTCGAGGTTCGCCGTGGTCGGCATGACCTCGATGAAACGGATGTGCCAGGGACGCTCCCGGGTGATCTCGGCGAAGTCCGCGATCTCGTCGTCGTTGCGCCCCCCCATCAGGACCACGTTGATCTTGAGCGGCGTGAATCCCGACTCCTCCGCCGCACGAAGACCCGCCATGATCCGGCCGTGAGACCCCGGGCGGCGCGAGATCGCGTCCACCCGGTCGGCACGGAGCGAGTCCAGGGAGACGTTCACCCGGTTGAGTCCGGCCTCACGCAGCGCGTCCGCGTGCTCGGCGAGGAGAACCGCATTGGTCGAGAGGGAGAGATCTTCGATCCCCGGAACGTCGGCCACCATACGCACCAGGTCGGGCAGGTCGCGGCGCACGAGCGGCTCGCCTCCCGTGAAGCGAACCCGGCGGAGCCCCATGGGCGCCATCACCCGAACGATCCGCACGATCTCCTCGTACGAGAGCAGCGCGTCCCGCTTGAGCCACTCGAGCCCTTCGAGCGGCATGCAGTAGACACAGCGCAGGTTGCACTTGTCCGTGACGGAGATCCGGAGGTACTCGATCCGCCGCCCGAAGCCGTCGACCATCGGCCCACCCTTCCCCTCCCCGGTCGCGCCCACGACGCCACCCGGCTTCATGACGCCGCCGGGGTCGGCGGGGTGCGCCCGGGTACCCACCGGGACTCGCCGTCCACGAAATGCTCGTGCTTCCAGATCGGGAGTCGCTCCTTGATCGCTTCGATGATCCAGCGCGAGGCCTCGTATCCCTCGGCCCGGTGAGGGGTCGACAGCGCGATCGCTACGCTCGGCTCGCCGAGCGTCAACGCGCCCGTGCGATGCACGACGGCGATGCGGTCGGTCTGCCAGCGTTCCGCCGCTTCGGAGGCGAGGGCGGCCAGCTCGGACGCCGCCATCGACGTGTAGGCTTCGTAGGTCATCCCCGAGACCGATCGGCCCTCGGCATGATTCCGCACGATGCCGACGAAGAGCACGACGGCTCCGTCGTCTGCGCTGCCGACGCGGGCGAGCACGCCGGCGGGGTCGATGGGCTCTGGCCCCACATGGGTCCACACAGCCACGTCAACCTCCGGCGACGGGGGGAATGAACGCGATCTCGTCGCCCGGTCCGAGCTCGGTGTCGAGCGAGGCCCAGGCTTCGTTCACCGCGAGTCCGGGGCGCTCGGGGAGGCGGTCGAACGGCGCACCCCGCGCGCGCAGCTCGACGACGAGCTCGCGAGCCCGGGAGCCCCCGGGAAGCGTCACCGAGAGCCGCGGAACGCCCACGAGCTCTCGGTAGGAAGCGAAGAACAGCGTGTGAACCTGCATGGGGAATTAGACCACCGCAGCACCCATCGGGACAAGACCCGGAGCGGGTGTCTCGAGTGCCGGACGACCGCGGGGCGAGTCGGGGAGGCCCCGGTCTCTACAACGGGTACGGCCACCCTATGGGCAACGGCGTCGAGCCGTTGCCCCCGCCACCCCGACGGCCGGGCGGGCCGCCGCCCCGCAGGGCGCGGACCCGCTCCGTGAATTGCTCGCGCAGGGTGTAGAAACGCACCAGTTGCGGCGGGGTCAGGACCTGCAGCAACGCGGCCTGCTCCCGGGCGAGCAGATCACCCTCGGCTCTCTGGACCGCCACGAGCTCGTCGAGCACCTCCTGGGCCGCGTCGACGTCGAGCAGAGACCCCGAACTGCGCAGGCGACGACGGAACTCGGCCTGCCTCTGGCCCAGAGCGCGCCGCTCCTCGGTGAACGACTCCATCGTCGAGCGCAGCTCGGCGGACACCGCTTCGTCGATGCCGAGCTCGGTCTGGATCAGATTCTCGAACCGCTCTCGGATCTGACGTTCCAGGCGCTCGCGATTCTCGCTACCGGGACGTTCACGGATCTGTGCCGCCGTGCCGGCGGGGGTGAACGCATCCACACCCACCAGCAGCAGCGCGCCCATCAGGACCACGGCGAAGCGCTTCATCCTCCCATCTCCTCGAGCAGGCGTTCCAGAGCTTCATCGGACAGTCCGTCGAGGACCGCGGCCCCCGCCACCACGTCCTCCTCGTCGTCCAGCCAGGGCGAGGGCAGCCGCTCGCCCAGCGCGATCTCGATCTCGACGTCGTCGATCGTCGGCACGGGCGCATCGCCCATCCGTTCGACCAGGACCGGGGTCGCGACCGCGAGTACGATGCCGGCCGCAGCCGCCAACCCCCACGAGGGCACGCGCCACCGCTTCCGGCCCGGGGCACCCCCGACCACGGAACTCCCCACGGTCTGGCCCGCGACATCGCGGACCGCCGCGTGGAGACGCGCCTCGAGCCCGGCCGGAACCGGAGCGGGGCCGGCCTCGTGCAGCAGCTCGACGACGGTCCACTCGTCCCGGCAGGACGCGCATTCGGAAAGGTGCTGTCGCATCAGGTCGACATCGGTAGCCTCGACCTGCCCTGCGGCCAGGGCGGGAAGTCGGTCCACGATGTCGGCACACCGGATCTCGTTCATTCGCTCATCTTCTCCCTGAGTCGGCGGATCCCGTGGTGGTAGTTCACCCGGGCCGCACCTTCCGACGAGCCGATCAGAGCCCCGATCTCTCGAAAGCTCAATCCCTCGTCGATTCGCAAGGTCACCGCCATGCGCTGCTTCTCCGGCAAGTCGTCCACGAGCGCCCGCGCCCGCCGTGCCTCCGCACGGACCACGACCCCGTCGTCGATCGGTCGGGCCGGATCGACCACCGGTCCCACCGCGTCCAGATCCGACTCCCGTCGGCGCTTGCGACTCCGGAGCGTGCCGCGAGCCTCGTTCACCACGATGCTCAACAACCACGTTCGGAAGCGGGCGTCTCCGCGGAACCGATCCAGTGCCCGAAATGCCTTCATGAAGGCGTCCTGCACCGCATCGGCCGCGAGGTCGTCGTCCTGGACGATCCCGCGGGCGACTCGAAACGCGATCTCGTGGTGAAGCGACACCAGGCGATTCTGGGCCGCGGGATCGCCGCGGCGCGCTTCATCGACGAGAGTCGCGTCGCTGTCCACCGGAGACTCCCGTTCGTTCCTCACCGACCCTTCGATGCACGGGGTCGACGGTTCGTTAAAGAGAGAATGATCGAGGCGCAGGGAGCGCCGATCGGGAGTCGATCACCCACCGGAGCGGAGCGGCCCGCTCAGCGTACGTCGCCGTGCGCCCGCGCGACCCGCCCGCTGAAGTGCTTGGACGGTTTGAACACCGGCATGGCGCGCGCGGGCACCTCGACCGGATCGCCGGTGCGCGGGTTCCGCGCCATGCGGCTCTTCCGTCGGCGGACCTTGAAGGTCCCGAACCCACGGATCTCGATGTTGTCACCCTCGACCATGGCCCGCTTGACGGCGTTCAGGAAGCCGTCGACGACGAGGGCGCAGTCCTTCTTGGTGATCCCGGGCCCGATGGCCTCGGCCACCTGTTCCACAAGGTCCGCCTTCGTCATGCCGTCTCCTCCCGTCGGTTCGGTTGCGCCGAAGCGCCGTGCGGGTGCCGCCGCCCGCGATCCGATAGCGAGCACGCGGCGGTACCGTTTCGATAGCGAGCACCGTACCACGCGCCCGACGCAAGCGTCAAGGTGGACGCCGCGGCGGCGCCGCGCGAAGGTAGACGGCCAAATCGGGCCCGGACCCGATGGGTCGCGCGCGCCGTCCCGGCCGATCAGGCGCCCGGCCGGGCCTCCATCGCGGCGATGAAGTCGTCGAACAGGTAGCGGCTGTCGTGCGGGCCGGGGGCCGCCTCCGGGTGGTACTGCACGGCGAATACCGGGCGGGTGGTGTGCGCGATCCCCTCGACGGTGCCGTCGTAGAGGTTGCGATGGGTCACGGACAGGTCCGGAGCCCCCTCGATGCTCCCCTCGGAGCCCTCCCGGACGGCGAACCCGTGGTTCTGTGCGGTGATCTCCACCGTACCGCGGGCGAGGTGCTTCACCGGGTGGTTCCCGCCGTGATGTCCGAAGGGGAGCTTGAAGGTGGAGCCCCCGAAGGCGCGGGCGATCAACTGGCAACCGAGGCAGATGCCGAAGACCGGCACGCCCTGCTCCGACAGCCTGAGGATCGCCTCGCGGGCGTGCCCCACCGCGGCCGGGTCCCCGGGGCCGTTGGAGATGAAGAGGCCGTCGGCCCCCTCGGCCACGATTTCGTCGACCGTCGTGGCGCCCGGCAGAATGCTCACCCGGCATCCCCGTTCCGAGAGCAGCCGCGGCGAATGCGCCTTGACGCCGAAGTCGTAGGTCAGCACGTGGAAGCGCTCCTCGCCCACCGCCGGCACCTCGTACCGCTCGTCGGTGGTGACCGCGCAGGCCAGGTCCAGCCCCTCCATGCGCGGATGCGCCTGAATCCGCTCCATCACGTCGCCGGCGTCGGCGGACGCCGTTGCGATCGCCCCCCGCATGGCGCCCTCGGCCCGGATGTGTCGCGTCAGCGCCCGCGTATCGATATCTGCGATGCCGACGATCCCGTGCCTCGCGAGGTAGCCGTGGAGCGTCTCCTGGGAGCGCCAGTTCGAGGGACGCCGGGCGGCCTCACGCACGATGAAACCGGCCACCTGGGGGCCGTGCGACTCGCTATCCTCGTCGTTGACGCCGTAGTTCCCCTGCAGCGGGTAGGTCATCGTCACGAGCTGGCCCGCGTACGACGGGTCGGTGAGGATTTCCTGGTACCCCGTCATCGAGGTGTTGAAGACGACCTCGCCGAGCGCGGTGTCGACGGCGCCGAGGTGGCGGCCCTCGAAACGACGACCGTCTTCCAGGAGAAGGTAGGCGGATGCGGTCAACGGGGGCTCCGGGCGCGGGTGTCGAGGTCGCCCAAAGCTAGACTCGCTCACGCCGCGGTCAAGCGATCCCGGCGCCGGTGGCCGCCCTGCCACGGGGTCCGCCCTTCCCCGCTTCCCCGGCGGACCTACCTTACGACGGCCGTCGGCCCCCGTGGCCCGGCGCCGACCCTCTTCCCTCGAGCACCCTCCCGCATGGCCCTCGACACCGTCCACGTCCACGCCGACGAATCCTGCCTGGGCAACCAGTTCAAGGATCGCGCCAACCCCGGGGGCGCCGGCGGACTGGTCGAAGTCTGGCGCGCGGGACGCTGGGTCCGGCGGGACTACTGGGTCGCCGAGCCCGATACCACCAACAACCGGATGGCCATCCGGAGCGCCATCGAGCTCTTCGACGCGCTCAAGCGCCCGTGTGCCGTCCGCTTCGTATCCGACAGCCAGTACCTCGTGAAGGGCATGCGCGAGTGGCTCCGCGGATGGAAGGCTCGGGGATGGAAGCGAAAAGCCGGCCCGATCGAGAACCTCGACCTCTGGAAGCGGCTGGACGGGGCGGTCCAGGGACACGACGTCACCTGGGAATGGGTACGGGGCCACGCCGGCCATCCGCGCAACGAGTACGCCAACGAGTTGGCGATTCGCGCGGCCCGCACCCAGAAGAGCTCCGGGGGGCTGGTCTCGTCGGGGTTCGAGGACTGGCTCGAGGAGGAGCGGGAGAAGGGCCGGTACCTCGACGTCTTCGAGTTTCGGCCGCCCTCGGAGTAGGACCGGCCGCGAGCGAGACCGGTGGACAGCAAGAAGCCCCCGGTGACAACACGCAGTCCCCGGGGGCTCCATTGTTCGCTGGCGAGTCCGTTCGGCCTCATTGAACCCGTCCGCGTGTGGACGGCAGGCCCGGCCTCTCTCCTCGCTTCGACGCGCGGCCGCCTGTCGCGAGGCGCTCCCAGCGCTGGGAGCCTTACCAACGGGGACCAGCGACTTCCCCGTCGACGAGAAGGGGTTCAATCCACCTCCTCGTTGGGACACCTCGGCGCCGTCGCGCCCTCGCATCCCTGCATCCCCTCTTCGCCCGATCGGATGGCCAACGCCACCGTTTGGACGAGCCGCATTCGAGAATGCACGAGGATTATCGCGGGGTACCGATCAGTCCGCAAGCAGCTGGCGGTCGGCTTCGGACCACCTTCGGTCGCCGCTCCAAAACGATGGCCGAAGGGCTCTTGGAGGATCCGTCAGGGGGCGGTCACCGAGGCTGCAGCCCGAAGAAACGGTCGTTTCCCTCCCGGTTCTCGGCCGCGGTTCCGGCTCGTGCGAAAAAGAGCATGAAAAGCGGGTCCGGGGCCTGACGACCCGAGTGTTGCCCAGACGACACGCGTCGGTGGGCCACGGTTCGAAACGACCCCTGCGCCCCGCTCGGATCACCCGGCCCCGCGGGCACCGAACTCGGCCGCGAAGGCCTCCACGACGGCCGCCTCGACCTCGTCCATCGGTGGAGCGCCCCCGAGTTCGCGCGCCATCGACGTGACCGCTCGGTCGGCGATGCCGCACGGGACGATCGTCCCGAAGCGCCCCAGATCCGGTCGCACGTTCAGGGCGAATCCGTGGGATGTGATCCACCCGGATGAAACCCGCACCCCGATGGCCGCGATCTTCCCCGATGCCGTCCAGACGCCCGTGAGGCCAGGCTCCCGGCTCGCGGCGATCCCGAAGGTGGCGAGCGCGCGGATCAGAACGCCTTCGAGATCCCTCAGGTAGCGATGGAGATCCTTGCGATCGGGCTTGAGGTCGAGGATCGGGTAGCCGACCAGCTGCCCCGGACCGTGATAGGTGACGTCGCCCCCGCGCCCGGTCTCGAACACCTCGATGCCGAGCGTCTGCAGTTCGCGCTCCGAGGCGAGGAGGTGAGACGGATCGGACCCCGTCCCGAACGTGATCACGTCGGGGTGCTCCAGAAGGTACAGGGTATCCGGGACGCGGCCGGCGCGGCGGGCCTCGATGCGGGCCGCCTGAAGGGCCAGTCCGTCGCGATACGCCACGCGCCCGGCGCGGATGACTTCGAGTGGGCGGTTCGGCGCCTCGGCGCCCGACGCCCTGGCGAAAGGGCCCGCCTCCCTCGCGGGAGACGGGCCCTCGCTCGGCCGATTGCCGCCCTCGGTCACACGTCCTCGGGGAAGTCTTCCATCACTTCCTTCAGACGGGCCAGGAAGCGGGCGGCGTCGGCCCCGTCGACGATCCTGTGGTCGTATCCGAGGCTGAACAGCGACCGCTTGCGAATCGCGATCGAGTCACCACCCGTCGTCGGATCCTGCACGACGACAACGCGCTTCTCGATCGCACCCGTCCCGAGGATCGCCGACGTCCCCTTGGGGATCACCGGGAGGCCCACCAGGGTGCCGAGAACTCCGGGATTCGTGATCGAGAAGGTGGCGCCCTGGATCTCGGCGGGCTGAAGCTTCCGCCCGCGGGCCCGCTCGGCCAGATCGATGATCTTCTTGCCGATGCCCACCAGCGAGAGATCGGCTGCGTCGTGGATCACGGGAACGATCAGGCCGGGGTTCAGATCAACCGCCATCCCCAGGTTGATGTTGCCGCGGTAGATGACGTTGTTGCCCGACACCGCCGAGTTGACCATCGGGAACTCGCGCAGCACCCGACTGCAGGCCCAGGCCACGAAAGCCGTGTAGCTCACGCGTGCGCCCTGATCGGCCCATGCCTTCTTGTTCGCCGCCCGGATCCGGTCGACGGACGTGAAGTCGATCTCGATGAAGGAGTGGACGTGGGGCGTGATCCGCTTCGCCATCACCATGTGCTCGGCGGTGAGGCGGCGGATCTTGTCCATCGGCTCGACCTGATCCTGCGAACGGACCGGGTACTCGGGGTGCTGCACCTGGCCGTAGAAGGTCTTCCAGAGATCCGATGGTGCGGCGGCGGCCGGAGCCGATGCCGCCGGGGCCGCGGGTGCGGCGGGCGCGGCCGGCTGGGTCGGAGCTGCCGCGGGTCCACCCGACTCGATGAAGCCCAGGATGTCCTGCTTCGTCACGCGGCCGGCGTGACCCGTGCCGGGGACTCGGGTCAGATCCACGCCGTGTTCC
>JAHHMJ010000293.1 GCA_018678395.1 Gemmatimonadota bacterium
CCCGAGAACTGCTGCACCTCGTAGTCCGTCCTCACCTCGGTTCCGCCGGGAATGAACGGCGACGACGTGAGCGCGTCGTTGCGGAAGTTGCCGTACAGCGAGCCCTCGAACTCGTTGGTCCCGCCGCGGGTGATCACGTTGATGATCCCGCCGCCGAAACGCCCGTGCTCGACGTCGAACCCGTTGGTGATGATCTGGAATTCCTTGATCGATTCGAGGCTGAACACGAACGGAATGCGCGAGCCGCCGCGGTTCTCACCGAAGAACGAGTTGTTGGCGTCCACGCCGTCGATCTGGATGCTCGTCTGGGAGGCACGCATCCCGGCGATGGAGAACTGGCCCCCGGTCGTCTCACCCGGATCCGGCGCCACGAGCCCCGACAGGTTGATGAAGTCGGTGAAGTCCCGGCCGAGGGCCGGCAGGTCTTCGATCTCGAGCTCACCCACGTACTGGGTGACGCCCCCGTCGGACACGTCGATCGGGGGCCGGTCCGCCGAGACCGTGATGCCCTCCAATTCGACCGCCTGCGTCGAGAGCGTCAGGTTGACCTGGGCGGCCCGACCGATCGTCACGCGGACCGGGAGCGACTCCCGCTGCTCGAAGCCGATCACGTCCGACCGGACGACGTACATGCCGGGAGGGAGCAGCCGGATCACATACCGTCCGTTCTGGTCCGTGAGGCCGGTCCGCTCCAGACCCGTGTCGACGTTGCGGGCCGTGATCACGGCGGACTGGACCACCTCGCCGCTTTCGCCGAGGACCTGCCCCCGGATCTGGCCGGTGGTCGTCGAGTTCTGAGCCGCCACCCCCGGGGCCCCGACCAGGATGGTCAGGACGCAGGCGAGCAGCGGGAAGAGTCGCTGAAGGCGCATGGATCGCGTCGTTCGGTGGGAGGCTGCAGAAGGGGTGTGGATTCGACCTTCGGGTCGCCGCGGCTTCTGGACGATCACGCGCACGGGACCTCCACGATGTCGGCGAGCGAGCGGGGGAAGATCTGGCCCGCGCCGTTGAAGTTCGCGCCGAAGCCCACGATGTCGTAACAGAGCCCGGCCGTCAGGAGCGTATCGAGATCACCCCGCGGCGCGACCCCGTCGTCGACCCGGATGGTGGTCCCACCCGAGCCGTCGTCGATGGTGCTGTTCTGCTCGTTCCCGCTCGCGGTGAACGCTTCGAGCAGCTCAGCCGCCTCGACCTTGATCAGGGCGCCCTGCAGCGGGTCGGTGTAGTCCGACCCGGACGCGGCGATCGCGCCGGTCGTGGTGACCTGTGGCGACAGCGCGCCGACGTTGGCCACCACCGAGCGAAGCACCACACTCTCGAAGTTGAAGTCGTTGCTGAACTCCTCGACGACGCCGCCGATCTCGATCTGGTCGCCGACCTGGAGCCCCTGCCCTTCCAGCGAGCCCGAGAAGATCTTGGCTCCCGCCGATTCGTCCTGGATGTAGGTGGTGCTGCTCTCGATCTGTCCCGGGAACGAGGTCACGATGCCCCGGACGATCGCGAACTCGCCGATGGCCAGCTCCTTCGCCTCGGCGATCGTGATCAGGCAGCCCGCGCGACCCCGAACTTCCGCGAAGCGCGGCTCGTTCTGGTAGACGGTCACCTGGAGCGGGTTGCGGCAGATGCTCACCCCATCCGGCACCGAAAGCGTATCGACGAAGAGATCGTGGGTCCCGACCGGGAGCCCCGAGACCGCGAAGCGCCCCGAGGCGTCGGTCGTCGCGGCGCCCCCCGCGAACGTCGCCCCCGTGCCGCGATTCTGCACGGCGACCCCGACGCCGCCGAGGGCCTGGTCCCCGGAGGCCGGATCGAAGAGGCCGTCTTCCGCCACATCGAAGAACACCAGGCCCTCCACGGAACCCGTCCCGTCGATCGAGAAGGCGTCGGCTGGATCCTCGGCGCAGCCGGAAAGGACCAGCAGGCCCGCGAAGAGCAGGGCGCCGACCCGAAGTCGAACCCCTCGATGATGCGATGTAGGTCTCATGACTCCGTCTCTTGAAATGCCTCGATTCGTCATCGTCGTCAGCCCCCCACCTGAAGGTCCGCCGCGTCGCGCAGTTCGATCCGGTACGGCTGATCCAGCCGGTCGTCGGTGCCGAGCGTTCCGGTGACCGTCACGGACGCGCCCGGAGCGGGCCAGGCCGCGGGGAGCACCCCGTTGCGGCTGTCGACGTAGATGGTCGCCATGCCGCCTGCGGCGTCACGGACCGTGACCTCCTGGTTGTCGAAGGACAGCGTCTCCACGTTCACCAGGGTGCCCGACACCTGCACGAGCTCTCCCTGGTACAGACCGGCGTTCACCGCCGCCGCGGGCACCACGCGCGGAGCGAGCGGAGGCCCACCCCCGATGACCGTCACGACGTCCGGACTCATCTGGACCTCGCTGCGGAAGGACCCGACCGTACCCGTGATGCGGACGCGATCCCCGCGGTTCAGATTGGGCGCTCCGTTCTGGAACGCGCTCATACCTCCCGTGCCGTCCTGGAAGAAGTAGACCCGCGAATCCCAGCTCGTCTGCCAGGTGACGACCGCCTCGATCGTGACGGTCATTCCGTCCATCGAGCGCGCCTCGGCGACCGAGATCTGGCCGGCCGTCGCAACCACGAGGTCCTCGGTACCCCGGGCCTCGACACGCGCCGCCGGGTCGTTGCGATCATCGTTTCCGATGACCCCGGTCACCCGCACCGTCGCCCCGGGCGCCGGCCAGGCACCCGAGCCGAGGCCGGTCCGGCTGTCCACGTAGACCGAGAACTCCGTTCCCGCCGCATCGCGGATCGTGACGTCCTGGTTGTCGAAGCTCAGCACGTTCACCGAGACCAGTTCGCCGGTCACCGTCACCAGCTCGCCCTGGAACGACCCGGCGTTGATCTCCGCACCCGTCACGCCGCGCGGACTGGGCGCGGGACCGCTGCCGACGACCGTCACCGACTGCGGACTCATCTGAACCTCGCCACGGAACGCTCCGATCGTACCGCGGATCTGAACCACGTCGCCGCGTTGGAGCGCCTCGGCGCCTCCGAAGAACACGCTGATGCCGCCCGTCGCGTCCTGGAGGAAGAACACGCGGTCGTCCCAGTTCGCCTGCCAGGAGATCACGCCCTGGATGACCACCGACTCTCCGTCGCGCGTGCGCGCGTCGGCGATCGACAGCGCCGAGCCCCCGAGCTGGAGGTCTTCCGCGAACCGCACTTCGAGCCGGCTGGGCAGAGCGTCGCGCTCGTCGAAGCCCAGGACGCCGGTGAGGCCGTAGGTGCTCCCCACCGACCAGTCACCCGCGTCCACACCCGTGCGGTTGTCGACGTAGATCGAGAAGGTCGTGCCGGCTCCATCCGTCACCGTGACGACGTGCGTTCCGAAGTTGTTCACCAGGTCCACGGCCTGGACGATCCCGTCGATCGTCACCAGCTCGCCCTGGAACATCCCGGCGTTGATTTCGTCACCGGTCACCGCACGGGGCGTCGGCTCGCCGACGTCACCGAAGTTCTCGAGGGCGACGACCGGAGAGACCTGAAGCTCTCCACGGAACGCGCCTCGCGTCCCCGTGATCTCGATCTCCTCTCCGATCTGGAGGTCGGGACCATCGAAATCGAAGACGTTGATCCCCGCGGTGCCGTCCTGCAGGAAGTAGCTCCGGGAGTCCCACTGCGCCTGCCAGGTCACCACCCCTCGGATCGTGACCGTCTGGCCATCCGCGGCAGCGCGCGCATCCGCGACATCCACGCGCAGCGTTCCGGTGAACAGCACCGGCAGTGACGCCGCCTGTTCGGGTGCGAGCATCAGCGTCTGGGTCGTGCCGCCCACGATCTCCATCGTCTCGAGCGCGTCGACCTCGACCGTGTAGGTGCCGGGTCTCAGTCCCATGAAGGCGTACGCGCCGTCCGCGCTCGTCTGTAGCGTCGCGATGGGCGTACCCGTCGCGGTGCTCCCGGCGTAGAGCGCCATCCCGATGCCGGCGGCAGGCAGGTCGGCGGCCGGATCGAAGTCCCCGCTGTCGTCGTCGTCGCGGAAGAGGCGTCCGGTGATCGAGGCCGGGAACCACGTGAACCGGAATTCGGTCTCGAGTGCGGCCCCACGGAAGGGTGCCACGACCACGGGGTTGGCCGCCGTGGAGAGCGCGGAGCCCGTGGGCATCGTCCCGCCGAACTGCACTTCGTAGCTGCCGGGTAGCAGCCCCTCGAGCGTCGCCTGGCCCTCCGCTCCGGTCGTCGCATCTCCACCGGCACCACCCGAGGTCGACGTGGCGGTGATCGTCACGGATGCAATCGGTTCATCGACCCCGGCCGTCCACACTCCGTCGCCGTTCGTGTCCACGTAGGCGCGAACCGTCAGGGTGGAGGGGGAACCCGTCGCGAGGGTGATGCTCTCCTCGTCACAGCCGACGAGCGCGAGGAGGGCGGCGACCGCGAGAACTCGCGGGAAAGACCGTCTCATGCGGAACTCCTGAGACACACAGGATGAAGGAGGAGCAGGGGCGCTCGACCGCCATGAGCCTCCGGCGAGGACCAACCGACCCTCGACGATTCAAATGCCGACCGAGCCTACCTAACTTGGGCGAACGAGCAGGCTTCGTCGACCCCTTTTCGTCACGATCGACTTCATGGAATTCCGCCCTCTCCGTAGCGTCTTCGGCGCCACCGCGTGCGCCCTCACAATGGTCCTCTCGGGGTGCGGTTCGGGGGGTGGCGGAACCACCCCGACGCCGACCGCTCCCACGATCACCGTGCAGGGAATCGAGGACGGCGGGAGCTACGAGAGCTCGGTCACCTTCACGATCTCGATCGACCGCGGCACCTATCAGGCCACGTTGGACGACCGGCCGCTACTCGGCCCCTCCGCCACCGTCGACTCCCCCGGCGACTACACCCTCGAGGTCACCGCCCGGAACCAGGAGGCGACGGCCGAATTGACGATCGACTTCACGGTCGTCGGAGCGCCGGGGGGCGTACTGATCGTCCGGTTGTTCGATCTGGGCGACAACAGCGCCGGCGGGGGCGGAGACGCCATCCTCCTGACCGACTCCTCGAGTGCGGGCCTGGACCACTTCCTGGTGGACGCCGGTCCGGCCGGCACCGACGGGGACGACGAGGACTACGTGCACACGCGGCTCGCGGCGCTCGGCGTCTCGGAGCTTCGAGGACTTCTGCTCACCCACGCGCACACCGACCACTTCCGCGGGATGCCCGACGTCCTCGACGGAGCCCGCGTCGAGATCTTCTATCACAACGGCCAGGTTCGCAGCTTCGCCGAGTACACGTCGTTCATCGCGAACGCGACCGCTCGGGCCGACGAGGTCGTGATTCCGGCGACCCCGCTCCAGGAGACCCTCGCCGGAGGTACCGAACTCACGATTCTCCCGCCCCTGACGCGCTACCTGGACAACCGGAGCGCGGGGAGTCAGGAGTTGAACGACGGCTCCATCGGTGTCCTGG
>JAHHMJ010000431.1 GCA_018678395.1 Gemmatimonadota bacterium
GCGGGGGTCTCGTCCGAGGTGTAGAAGTCCATGCTGATGTGGGTCATCTCGGAGATGTCGATCTGCTGTGAGACCGTCTCGATGCCCGCGAACCCGAGGTTGGTGTACTTCTTCGTGGCGTTCCCACCGATGGTCACGTCCTCCAGGGTCGCGTTGCTCCACGAGGTCCTCCAGGTGTCGACCGCGACGTCGTCGTAAGCGTCGCTGAAGAGCGAGATGACGTTCGCGGCGTCCTGGGTGGGCGTGGGTGCGGGTCCCTGCGGCGGAAGCGCGGTGCGCACCTCGACCGCGCCTTCAGCCTGTACGCCGTTGAGTGCCGCGGTGATGGTCGCGATCCCCTGGCTCACCACGGTGATGACCCCCATCTCGTCCACGGTGGCCACACCCGGGTCGGACGAGGTGTAGGTGAAATAGCTCGCCGATGCGCCCACGGTCACGTCACGACCGTCGAACGTGTAGGTGGCGCGCGTGCCCGCCACCTGCGCACTGCCGCCGACCTCCGTGCGGATCGACTGCGTGTTGATCGCCGGCCGTGGCGCGCTGAGTCCGCTCACCTGCTCGTACTGAAGCTCGTCGACCCAGAGGATGGCGCCCTGCTGGTTCTCGGGACCCTCGGCGAAGAAGAACAGTCCCCGCTCCTGCTCGAGCCGCGATGCGTCCGGAATGGGAACCACGAATTTCGACCAGGTCGTCGTTACGGCGAGGCCCGAGGTCTCGGCCGAGAACATGGAGGTGCCCGTGTTGTCGTTGCCGAGCCCGGCCACGTCGAGGGTGAGGTTCCGCGAAGCCCGCGCCCAGAAGGTGAGGGCGTTGAAGCCACTCAGGTCGCGCGGGGTGTTGGTGACGAACGCGCCCCCGGCGTAGCTGCCGGTGGGATCGCCGAAATCGGGGATCGTGATCTGGAGGGCCGCGTCGCCGGTATAGCGGACCACCTGGTCGATGTCGACCGCGTCCGCCTTCGACCCTCCGAATGCCGCGAATCCTACGCCGGCACCGAAGCCGTCGATGAAGATCGCCGGATCCGGCGGGAAGGAGGCGGGCCCGAGGGGATCCAGATCCCGGGCGCAGCCTCCGACGAGAAGGGCGATCGCGGCGGTCGCGGTGAGTCCGACGGCGGCTCTCGAGGGCATCGATTCACTCCGAAGTCCGGGTCCACGGAACACGTCCGGCCGAGAACACGACCAGACTTTGTTCGGTCATCGAACAAAGTGTGTCGTCAGCCCTCGGATTGTCAAGAACGAAGGCTGGCCGAAATCAGGGCGAACGCTGGTACACCCGGATCCAGTCGATGTCCATGCTTTGCGGGAAGACCGTCGATCCATCCGGATTGCCGGGCCAGTTGCCACCGACCGCCACGTTCACGATCAGGTGGAAGCGCTGATTGAAGGGGGCGGGGAAGGGGGCTGCGGTCGAAAACCAGCTCGTCTGCGTCTGGTAGAGCCGGCCGTCGACGTACCAGCGGATCTCGCCCTCGTCCCACTCGACGCTGAAGACGTGGAATGCGTCGGCAAAGGTCCCGGAGGGAAGCTGGTAGGCATCACCCGTGGACTGATTGGCCGGGGAGGTCCCCCCATAGTGCAGGGTGCCGTGCACCCGGTTGGGCTCGTGCCCGACCAGCTCCATGATGTCGATCTCGCCGCTGGCGGCCCATGTCCCGTAGACCTCGTCGGTCGGGAGCATCCAGATGGCCGGCCAGTATCCCTGACCCGTGGGGAGACGGGCGCGCGCATCCACGCGCGCGAACCTCCAGTCGCCCTTGCGCAGCGTCCGCAGCCGAGCCGACGAGTAGCCCCGACCCCCCGCGTTCTCGCGCCGCGCGGTGATGGTCAGCATACCATTGCCGACGGTGGCGTTGCCGGCCTGGTACCACTGCAGCTCGTTGTTTCCCCACCCGCAGAGATTCACGGCGCAGCCGTCGCCCGTCTGGACCGACCATCTGGTCGCATCGAGGGCGTTGCCGTCGAACTCGTCCTGCCAGACGAGCGTCCACCCGTCGAGGGTCTGCTCGTCGGGGGTCTGCTCGTCGTCGTCGGAGGGACAGGCCGGATCGTCCGAGCCGCCACAGGCGGCGAGGATCAACGGGATGGCGAGCCATGGAGCGCGGCGCAGGGGGCGATGGCGGGCCCGGGGCGAGAGGTCGTACATGGTGCGTTGAGCGTGAGATGGAGGCCGGACGTCGATGCGGTCACCGGCGCCGGATACCGGCGTGGGCCGGTGACCCGTTTGTCCCCTTACCGACGAACGGCCTGCGGGATCCTCGGGGCTCAGCCTCCGTTGCCCGCTCCGTCCGAGACCGTCGCTCGATCGTCCCCCGAATCCTTCACGTAGACATCGAACCAGTCGATGAAGCGCGCCCACATGTCGAGCTTGTTCTCGATCGCCCGCGGCGTGTGCGATTCGTACGGGTACTCGTAGAGCACGGCGGTCTTGCCGAGGATGGTCAGCGCCGAGATGAGCCGTCTGGACTGCACCGGGAAGGTGCCCGTGTTGTTGTCGTCGCCCCCGTGGTACATGAGCAGCGGCGTCTCGATCTGGTCGGCCTTGAAGAACGGCGACATCTCGATGTAGGTGTTGGGCGCCTCCCAGATGCTGCGCCTCTCGGCCTGGAACCCGTCCGGGGTGAGCGAGCGGTTGTAGGCACCGTCCCCGGCGATCCCCGCTTTGAAGAAGGGCGCGTTCGCGAGGATGTTCGCCGTCGCGAAGGCACCGTAGCTGTGGCCGCCGTGCCCGATGCGATCGATGTCGATCACCCCGAGTCCGTCCACGGCGCGGATGGCGCCGTACATCGCGTCGACCAGGCTCGCGATGTAGGTGTCGTTGTAGTTCTCACCGATGATCGGGATGTCGGGGTACACCAGGGCGTACCCGGCCGCCAGCCACAGGTCGGACCAGCGCAGCCAGCTCATGGGGGTGAACGCGTTGTGGTTCCGGCCGCGGATGGCGGCGTGCTCGTACTGCTCCGCCTGCTCGTACTCGCGCGGATAGGTCCAGAAGATCGCGGGGACGCGATCGCCCTCCTCGTACCCGACCGGGAGCGATACTCGCCCCTGAACCGTCAGGCCGTCCCGCCGTTCGAACGAGAAGTCGATGCGCCGGGCCGCGGTGACCTCGGGGAAGGGGTCTACGTTCTCGGTGAGGTTCTCGAAGTCACCGTCCGTCCACAGGTAGCTGTCCGGGACATCCGTCCGCGACTCGCGACTGACGATCATGCGCTCGGCGTCGCTGTCCAGCATCACGAGCGGGCGGTCGAACGAGTCGGTGGCCCCCTCGAACACGCGCGACACGGATCCGTCGAAGCCCACCCGGTCCACGAACGGCTGCGGTCGGAAGTCCGCCTTGAGCCCGTCCCCCTCCAGGTACGCCGCATCCCCACTCGACGAGACCATGGCGTAGGGGACGCCGTTGCCGGTGAGGCGCGTCACCAGATCTCCGCGGTCTTCGGTCGGGTCGTCGCTGTCGAAGGCGGGCAGGAGGACGTCGGGCCCTCCGTTCGCGCCGGAGAGCGACCAGCGGAGCAGGGCGGCGCCCTCGTCCTGTTGCACCGTGGTGAAGAGGTGCGCCCCGTCCAGGGAGTAGGTGGCCGACGCGATCGGGTCCTCGCTTTCGACCACGACGGCGGCGGACTCGAGGTCGAAGTCGGGCGCCGCGGCCAGCAGCACCCGATCCGGTCGGGGCGCGTCACCCTCGACCTCGTCGCTCGAGGCGCGTTGCAGGAAGGCGAGTCCCGCGCCGTCCGGTCGCCACTGGAACGACCGCGGGTCGTCTCCATTTCCGTCACCTCCGCCTCGACCCTCCCGGAGCGGCTGTTCCGCGAGGGTGGCCACCGTGGCGCCGTCGCGATCCAGGATGCGCGTCGAGCGGGGGAATCCGCGCCAGGCCGTGATGTACGAGAAGGGGCGGTGCAGCGCCTCGGCCACGATGTAGCCGCCATCGGGGCTCACCTCGATCGAGGTGTACATCCCGGGCTGGCCGATCATGCGGGGCTCGGCGCCCTCCGACAGCTCGGCGATCTGGCTGGTGGTGTAGCGCTCGAACAAACGCGCGT
>JAHHMJ010000294.1 GCA_018678395.1 Gemmatimonadota bacterium
TCAACTGTCCCTCCCTACGTATGGGACGCGGGAAGGATTCAGCGGGTTGCGTCGCTAGCGGATCGTATCGTGCCGCAGCGCGCGCTCACTCGCCGCCGCCGCCGCGCCGCGGGCGCGGTCTATGGAGCGAGCGCCGGGCAGGGCGGGCGTGGGCGCCGAAGGTTCGATCGCCTCGGCGGCGGGCTCCTGCGGGGGCTCGCCGCCGCATGCGTTCAGAGACGCGCCCGCCAGGAGCGCGATGAGAAGGCGTCGCATGGTTCCTCCGTGGGGAAAACGTACCTTCTTCGCAGTCTCGCCCTCCCGACCCCGAACATGGAGTGGTGCCGTATGGCCGACATCA
Organism: Gemmatimonadota bacterium; assembly: GCA_018678395.1. Lineage (GTDB taxonomy): Bacteria > Gemmatimonadota > Gemmatimonadetes > Longimicrobiales > Gaopeijiaceae > Gaopeijia. The sequence continues at coordinate 341 of JAHHMJ010000294.1, forward strand.
TCGAGTACGAGATCCTGGGCGGCGACGAGAAGTTCCGGCGAGCGTCATCGCCCCCCTCACTCCGCGGGCTCGCGTCCCGGATTCGGGACCGCGAATCCCGAATCCGGTCGGCCGCTCTGGCCGGGACAGGGCGCACGACGTGGGTCCAGGCCGGGCCGCGTGGCGTTGAATGCCGCGAGATTCTGCCACGAAGTCGACCCCAGCGGGTCGATCCCGGGGGCTCGACCGTTTTCCGGCACGCATCCTGCCCTCTATGAGGGTGTGTGTGGTGATGTGGGTGGGACGAGCAGTGGATGGGTGGTGGGGTGGTGACGAAGGGAGGCGCTCCGGGGCTACGGTTCCGGGGCGTCTTCACATTCAGGCCCCCCCGGTGCTCAGCGCGTTCGAGGCCCCTGCTCGTCGCCGCGGGACTGCGCGAGCAGCTTTGCCAGCGCCTCGATCGAGGCGGGAGCCGAGCCCTCGGCCTTGTTGTTGACCACCACGTAGACGGTCCGCCCGGCTCGGGCGGCCTCGAGCGCGAGATCGGCGGTCGCCCTTCGAGCCGCGGTGTCCGGCGCGCGCATGCGATCGAAGGGCGCCCATGCATCCCGGGCGCCCTCGTAGGTAGCCCCCGGGGCGAGCATCCACCGGATCACGGTGGGCCCCTCGTCTGTGGGGGGGCCCAGTTCGCGCTGCCGTTCCAGGGACAGCATCCGCGGATGAAGCACCCATCCGTGCGACGCGCCACCGTGGCGCAGGGCCGCGCGGTAGTCCTCCGTGTACCACCCCGGGGTACGGATTTCGACGGCCCTGGGAACGTCCGCCGGCAGGGCGTGCAGGAACCGGTAGAGCCGTTCGGCGAACCCCCGGGGGCCCCCCGCACTCGACGGTGGCGCCGGCGGAAACTGGAAGAGGATCGCGCCGAGCTTCGCTCCCAGTCCCGAGGCCACCGGTCCGACGACCCGGTCCAGCGCGATGGACGCATCGAGGAACGCCCGTTCACCCGGCGTCACCAATGTGCGCTCCGCCTTCACGACGAAGCGGAAGTCCTCGGGTACGGCGGCCGCGTATTCCCGATAGGCCCGCTCGGGAAGCGCGTCGTAGTACGCGCGGTCGACACCCACCGTGCGGAGTAGCGGGTGCCGAGCGTAGGCGCGCAGCCCCTGGCGGGCGAGGGTCTTCGGGTCGACGACGCGATCGTAGACCCGGCCCGCCCATCCCGGGAACGACCACGAGCTGGTCCCGAGCCGTATGTGCGACGGGAGCCGCTCTGCGATTTCCGACGCCGCGAGCGCCTCCGGCGCCACGTCGACAGGCGCGGCCGGACCGCGGTCGAAGAGCTCTGGCTGGACGTCCATGGGCAGCCCAACCCCGCCCGTGGGTCGCCCGTTCCGCGTGTTTCGGTCCTCGGACTCCCCGCGCTCCTTCTCTCGGCGTCGGACTTGCGCGCTCGATAGATGTGCGGCAAATATATTTGTCACTTACTTATATCGGAGCCGTGCTCGTGACACCGCCGAACCCGCTGACCCCGCTGTCCTTCCACATCCTCCTGTCTCTCGTGGATGCGCCCGCTCACGGCTACGGCGTGCTCAAGGTGATCGAGGAGCGAACGGACGGCGCGGAGGCTCCGTCGACGGGCGCCCTGTACCTGGCGCTGCAGCGGTTGGAGCGCGAGGGGCTGATCGAGCCGGCGACCGACCCACCGCCGGACGCCGACGCACGCCGCCGCTACTGGGCCCTGACCGAGTCGGGTCGCAGAGCGGCACGCGCCGAGGTGGAGCGGATGGCATCCCTGCTGGACGACGCGGCCGTTCTGGCTCTGCGCGCCGGAGGAGAGGGCGCGGGTGTCTGACTCCGATGGGAAGCCTCTCTGGCTTCGGATTCTGCTGCGGTTGCAGCCGCCCTCGGTGCGACGCGACTACGGTGAGGAGTGGCTGGAGACGGCAGGGCGGCGGGACCGGGACGCGGCGGCCCGGGGGTGGTGGGCGTGGTGGGCCCACCGGTCGCGAGAGGCGGGTGGCGCGCTCAGGGCCGCCCTGTCGGGCCGAAGGAACTCGAGGCAATGGGAGGCGGGGATGATGGAGGGGTGGAAGCAGGATCTTCGGTATGCGACGCGAGCGCTCATGCGTGGGCCGGGCTTCACGCTCGTGAGCGTCCTCGTGCTCGGAGTGGGCATCGGGGCTACCACCACGATCTTCAGCGGAGTGCACGCCGTCCTCGTGGCACCGTTGCCGTTCGAGGAGCCCGAACGGCTCGTGGCGCTGTGGGAGCGGAATCCCGATTTCGGGTGGGAGCAGGAAGATGCGGCCCCGGCCAACGTCCTCGATTGGCGGGCCCGGGTCGACGCCTTCGCCGACGTCGCCGCCTACCAGGGGAATTCCCTGGGAGCAGTGACCTGGGTCTCGGATGGAGAGCCGCGGCGACTCGCCGTCGCGCAGGTTACCGGCAATTTCTTCGACGTGCTGGGACTTCGGCCGCACCTCGGCCGCTGGCCCGGCTTCGAGGACACGTGGGCCGGTGGTGAGCCCTGGGTGGTGTTGAGCCACCGGTTGTGGCAGGAATCGTTCGGTGCGGACCCCGATGTGGTGGGTCGGACCCTCGAAGTGGAGGGGTGGACGGCCCGCGTTCGCGCTGTGGCTCCCCCGGGCGTCCGCTTTCCGGCCGATGAAACCGAGCTGTGGGCTCCGTACGGTTGGAGTCGAGACGCGGTCGACGAAGCCTGGTTCCGTCGGGCTCACTTCGTACAGCCCATCGCTCGGCTGGTCGACGGTGTCACCC
>JAHHMJ010000547.1 GCA_018678395.1 Gemmatimonadota bacterium
GCCAGAGCCTCTGGCGCTCGAGATCGAGACCGACGGCGGTCCTCGGATGGCGCGTCGCCGCGAACCCGGGGTTCGATGCGACGCCGAGGTCGCCGACGCGGCTACCCTCGTCCACGAGTTCGGGAAATCCGCCGATCACGTCGACCTCGGCAAGAAAGTCCGGGACCGCCCAGCCCAGAGGCTCCACGAGCCCCTCCCGCACTCCTGCGGCCCCGATCCAAGCGCGGCGACCATGCCACACCAGCGCCGGACGGGTGCGTGAGGCACGAACCACCCCCCGGCTGACCTCGGGCCCCGTCGGCCGCCCCTCGGGTGTGAAGAAATCTCCGTTCACCGCGACGAGCACCGTACGGCCGTGGAGCGCCGCGATCTCCGAGACGGAGCGCAGGCCCGCGTCAACCACCCCGACATCGACACCGATTCCACAACGATCGAGGTCGATCTCGGCCAGGTGGATCGCGAACGGGCCGGTCGCGCTCCAGAGGTAGTGGTAGCGCACCCCGTGCGCGACGTGGACGGACCGGAGCGTGTCCGGTACGAACACCCGCGTGACGCCGTCGGGAAGCCCTCCGGCGAGCCGGGCCGGTCGGTCGGGAGCCGAGCATCCCCCCAGGGCGATCACCCCGGCGAGCACACTGACGACGATCGAGAACCTGCGGCCACACACCATGCCTACACGGTAGCACCGGCCCCCGGCCTCCGGAATGTCGGCCGCCGTGCGCGCGCGCTATCTTCTTCGGCTATGCGACGCCTTCTTACCGCGCTCGTCGGACTCCTCCTGATGGCCCAGCCTGCGGAGGCCCAACGCCGGGAGACCGCCCGGCTGGGCATCTCGGTGGGCGGAGTGTCGACGATCGGCGTCATCGTCGAGTACCTCGACGGTCAGGGCAGCATCGAGCTCAACGTCGGGACGTGGTCCTTCCGGGACCTCTCCGTGTCGGTGGTGCGCCGCCACTACCTCGGCGTCGCCCGGGTCCGGCCGACGGTCGGGTTGGGGCTGTGGGGCGTTCTCGCCTTCCCCTCGGATGGCCGACCGTCGGCCGCACTCGTCGTCCGCGCCCCGATCGGGGTGGAGTGGAGCACGTGGGACGCCCACGCACTGACCCTGGACGTCAACGTGAACCAGGGAATCTGGATCCGTCGCTCGGATCCGGACGACGACAACCCCATGAGTCGTCGGCTGATCCCGCTCCCCGGGGCCGCGTGGCGCTGGCGGAGCCGGTGAGGCCGATCAGTCGACCGGTGTCATCCCCACGTACTTCAGTCCGCTGCCGGTATTGAAGAGCACGATCTCGTCGTCGTCGGAGAGGAAGCCTCCCTCTCGTAGCCGAGCTGCCGCCGCCGCGACTGCGCCACCCTCCGGAGCCCCGAAGATCCCGGTGTCGGCTCCCATGCGATGCACCCACTCCTCCATCTCGTGATCGGGGATGGCGACGGCGGTGCCCCGACTCTCGCGCAGGGCTCGGAGGATCAGGAAGTCCCCCACGGCGCCCGGAACCCGGAGTCCCGAGGCGTAGGTGGCGGCGCCCTCCCACATGTCCGCGTGATCGGCACCCGCCTCGAAGGCGCGCACCATCGGTGCGCATCCCGCGGCCTGAACCGTGACCATGCGCGGACGCTCGGGCCCGATCCACCCGAGCCGCTCCATCTCGTCGAAGGCCTTCCACATGCCGATCAGCCCCGTCCCGCCGCCGGTGGGATAGAGGATCACGTCGGGAAGGCGACCGCCCAACTGCTCGAAGAGCTCGTACCCCATCGTCTTCTTGCCCTCGACACGATACGGCTCCTTCAGGGTCGAGAGGTCGAACCAGCCCTTCTCCTCGACGCCGCGACGCACCACCCGACCGCAGTCGGTGATGAGCCCGTCGAGCAGTTGGAGGTCCGCGCCGAGCGCCCGGATCTCCTCGAGGATCGGGCGAGGGGTATCCTTCGGAACCACGACGTGGACCGGGAGTCCGGCCGCCGCTCCGTAGGCGGAGGCCGCCGAACCCGCATTGCCCGCCGACGGGAGCGCGATGGCCGACGCCCCCAGCTCCTTCGCACGCGAGACCGCCATCCCCAGTCCCCGGTCCTTGAACGAACCCGTGGGGTTCTGACCCTCGTCCTTCACCCACACCCGCCCCACGCCGATCCGTCCAGCCAGCCGAGGCGCATCCAGAAGCGGAGTGAACCCCTCACCGAGCCGCACTCGACACGCCGGGTCCCGAACCGGCAGCACCTCGGCGTAGCGCCACATGTCCGGGGCACGGTCACCGGGAGTCGCCGGGGTGAACCGGCCCCGGAGCGCCTCGAGATCGTACCGGGCGAACAGAGGCTTGCCGACGTCCGAAAGCCCCTGTAGACGCTCACTCTCGTATCGGGTGCCGGTGGCGGTACATTCGAGGTGCGTCGCACCGGGAAAACGCTCGGTCATGCGGCTCACGGGAAAGAGGTATCGATACCCGCTGCGGAGCGCGGCGGGCAGCGACCGACACTGCGTCCGCCGCGGCCCCGCGGCAAGAGGGATGGACCCGTCCGAGCCTGCGCCGGCGCGAGGCAACCCCCACGGGGGGTCACGACGTCGAACCGAAGCGAACCATCTCCAGGGGATCCCGAGCGACGGGGAGCGCTTTGAGCGAAGCCCAACTGATTCGACGCGCCGGTGACGGCGACAGCCGTGCGGTGCGCGCCCTGTACGAGCGGTACGCGCCACGGGTCTACGCAGTGGTGCGCCGCATCGCCGGGGACGACGACCTGGCGCAGGACTACGCCCAGGAGGCGTGGATCCGGGCGATTCGAGCCCTGCCGACGTTCCGGGGGGACGCTCGCTTCTCGACCTGGCTCCACCGTATCGCGGTCAACGCTGCGTTGCAGGCCCTCCGCCGCGCGGACACCCGCAAGCGCCGAGAAGCACCCATGCCCGAGGCCGTACCGGTCGCGCCGTCCAACCGGGACGCGCTGCTGCAGGGGCGGCTCGAGGAGGCGCTCGACCGGCTCCCGAACGGGATGCGGCAGGTACTGATCCTGCACGACGTCGAGGGCTACACCCACGAGGAAATCGGAGAGGTCCTGGGCGTCGCCTCGGGAACCTCGAAGTCCCAGCTGTTCAAGGCGCGCGCGAAGATGCGCACCCTCCTCGGTTCGATCGACCGGGGAGACGCCGACCACGGAGTCGAAGCATGGAGCATCTGAATCCCGAGACCCTGGCACGCCTCGTCGACGAGGCCCCCGACGCGGAGGAACGCGCTCATCTCGAGCGGTGCCGCGAGTGCGCCGAGGAGTTCGAGTGGATCCGATCCACGTCCGAAGCCCTCGGTCGACTCCCGGACGTGCGCCCTCCCCGCGGCGATTGGGCCGTGCTCGAAGCGCGCCTCGTCAGCGAAGGTCTGGTCCGCGGCGAGCGCGGGTGGGCCGCGGCGCTCGCCCGAACTCCAGGGTGGATGCGGGCGGCGGCGGCGGTCGTACTGTTCCTGTCGGGGGCCGGTGTCGGGCTCGCGGTGGGCGCGCCGGGGACGCCGATGCGATCGGCGGGCGTCGAGGCCGGCATGGATGTCGGCTTCGTCTCGGTGGAGCCGGTGACGGTGGACGAGGCTGCCGAGGCCATGCGGCGCGCGGAGCGGGTCTTCGTCGATGCACTCCTGCGCTACCGCCAGATGGTGGACTCCGAGTCCGGGGATCCCGGGCTCGTCGACCCGCAGCGGCGCTATGCAGCTCTGGAGTACTTCCTCGCCGCCGGTGAAGCCGCGGTCCGGGAGGCTCCGACCGACCCCTTCATGAACGGACTGCTCGCCAGCGTCCGGGCCGAGCGCCAGGCGGCGCGCCAGGCCGCCGTGCGGCAGGCCAGCCAGCAGGACTGGTACTGAGTCGATGACGATGCGTTCGCTCTCGTGCGCCCTGCTGGCGCTCGCGGTGGCGGGGCACGAGCCCGCATCCGCAGCCCCCATTGCCCAGACGGAACCGGTCGCCGCCTCCGCGCCGACTTCTCCCTCCGCCGGCGGCTGGCTCGGGCTCCGCTCCGCCGTCCTGGTCGAGATCGACGGGACCCGACGCTCCGACGCGCGAGCCCGGATCCGCATCGTCGACGTCTTCCGGGGTGGACCGGCCGACCGGGCCGGCCTCAGGCCGGGCGACGAGGTGGTGCGCCTCAACGGCAGCGTGGTTTCGCCCCAGGCCTTCGAGCGCGTGGCACGGAGGCTCCAGCCGGGTGATCCCGTCTCGCTGCGGGTGCGGCGTGACGACGGGGAACTCGACGTCGCCCTCCACGCGGCGGCACGCCCCCGGTCGGAGGTGCTGGTCCCCGTGCAGCTGCAACGGGCGCTGGATTCGACGCGCCAGGTCTTCGTGCGTCGTCTCGACTCCGCGCGCGAGCAGATCACGGCCACGATCACGCTCGAGGCCCCGACCTTCGAGTTGCGTCGGATCGACGCGGACTCGGTCCGAGCGTTCGTGGTCCACGGGGACGGTCCGACCGGAGCCGTCGAGGTGACCACATCCGGTGGGCTTTTCGAGTACGAATACTCCGTCCACCCCCGCGTGGGCTCGCCCGAGCCTTTCACGGTCTGGGTGAGGGCGCCCACGTCGATCGGCTACACGCTGCAGGTCGACACCCTGGAATGGCGCTTCCCGCGGGTGATTCCGACCCCCTCGCCGGCCCTGCGCACCACCGCCCCCCCGCCCCCGGGCGCAGTCGCCGTTCGCGTCGGCTCCAGCGCCGATGCACCGCCGGCCCCGGTCCGTCCGCTGGCGCCGTATCTCGCGGGAATGAACCGGGTCGCCGGCGCTGAGTTCACACCTCTGGTCGGTGACCTGGCCACGTACTTCCAGGCTGAGGACGGGCTGTTGGTGACGGACGTCGCCGACGGCACACCCGCCGCCGAGGCCGGGCTGACCCCCGGCGACGTGATCGTGGAAGCCCGCGGCCGGCCGGTACCGTCGATCGACGCGCTCCGCGCCGCCCTCTCGGTCTCCGACGCTCCGGCCACGTTGAGCGTGGTCCGTCGCGGCCAGCGGGTCGTCATCCGCCTGTCTCGCTGAGGGGGCTGGGCACGCCTTCTCCCGGAGCGACCCCGCGGCGAAGCGCCGGACCGAACGGAGAAGGGCCGCCGGCGTAGTCG
>JAHHMJ010000387.1 GCA_018678395.1 Gemmatimonadota bacterium
GTACACCCCTTCCGACTCCTGGATTGCGTCGACGATCGCGGCTACCGAGGCCGCCGGAAGTCGCTCGTCGGTGGGCGCGACGGCGTCGTCGTCGACGCAGCCCACGACGATCATGAGGGTGAGAGCCGAGACCGCCGAACGGACTGCGCGAGAGCGACGCATGATGGGAACCGAGACAGGGGGGGCTGCCGAACGACGGTTAGCCGCTCTGCAAGGCCCTAACCTCTATCTTTCGTTCCCGAAAGACAAGAAAAATTCTGTGTCGAACGCGTAACTGTCGCGCTCGCGCATCACCCCGCGTCGCGCAGCCGTTGGAATTCGGGCTCACCTCGGAGATTGTCCCACCACCAGTGGTCGTCGACGACTCCACCCTGCTGTGAAAGCATGTACCGCTCGAGAAGGCGCAAGGCCCGCTCGGTATCACCGAGCACGGAACGCAGGGCGGCCTCGGTGGCCCAGAGTTCGCGGTCGGGGTCGACATCGGCCGAAACCTGTGCCGATTCGAAGACGGCCTGCGCACTGTCGGGCAACCCGGCCCGACCGATCGTCGCGGCGACCAGCAGGCGCGACTGCGCCTCGAAGAACTCGGGGCGCTCCACCAGGACGGCCATCCCTTCTTCGTGGATTTCCCACGCCCGATCGATGTCCGGCTCGGCTTCCGGCATCGTCATCAGCCATTGCTGGCACAGGACGAAGCGGAAGCTGGTCGGAAACCGCTCGTGCCCCTCCTCGCACCACTCGCTGGCAGAGCTGTGGTCCCCTCGGTCGTACGAGCCCGTGTACAACCGCCACAGCACGCCGTCGGCCGCGGCCAGGAAGGCGTCCTGCTCGTAGGCGCGCTGGGCCTGGATGATCCCGTCCGTCACATCGCCGGTCGTCATGTAGAGATGGGACAGCGTGCTGCGCACGCTGGCCCGCGACTGGTCGAGCGTGATGGCCTGTTCGAGGTCGGCCGTCGCCTGGTTGAGCAGAGGGGTGAGGTCCGCTTCGGGCTCGGCTTGCGTGAGCCATCGTCGGTACGCGGCGGTACCTCTCCACTCGAGGGCCCCGGCGCTGGCCGCATCGATCTCGAGCGCTCGGTCCGTCCAGTCCACGGACTCCTGCATCATGGCGATGAGCTCGTCCGCGCTCTGCGCCAGGATGAACTGCTCGTACTCGACCTGCGCGCGCAGGATGAACGGCTCGGTCCAATCGGGGGCGACCTCGATCGCGCTGTCGAGCTCGCTCTCGGCAGAGGCGAAGCCCTCGAGGACGCCGTTCAGGTCTCCGGCGGCCGCGGCGGACTGCGCGTTCGCGAGAAACCTCTCCGCACGCGCGACATGAAGCCAAGCCGCGGCGTTCGGCGCCTCGGCCTGCCCTTCCCGCAGGCGAATCTCGACCCCGAGGCGCTCCCGCAGCGCCTCCGCCACTTCGGTCGCCAACTCGGTGCCGACTTCGGCGACCTGATCCCGCGGCCACGCGTAGCTCTCGCGGAACAGGGGTGTTCCGGTCGTGCCTTCGAGCAGGCGGATCGACACGCGCAACTCGTCGCCGACCTCGTCCACGGTGCCGTCGACCAGAGCGCCGACCTCGAGGATGCGGGCTGCGGAATCGGGTGCCACGTCCAGGCTGCGGACCTCGCGGGACCCGTTTCGCGAGGTCACGGCGAGCTCGCTGACCTGCCGGAGCGATGCGATGAGCCCCTCCGTGATCCCGTCCGCGACCGGGCCCATCGACCCCTGAGCGGAGACGTCGTCGAGGTAGAGCACGGCCACGCGGCGCAGATCCTCGGGGTTGATCGCGTCCTCGAGGGAGACGGTTCGAATGGCGCCCCGGACCAGCAGCGCGCTCAGCCCCAAGCCCACCAGGGCCACTACGCTCAGCATGGCGATCTCGGTCCGGGTCGCCTCCTGGGCGCCCTTCTCGCCGTGATACCATCCGATGATCAATGCCGCAGCGATGCCGACGAGGTAGAGCGTGAGGGCGACCTGATACGCGACCGGTGGAAGCACCTCGCGGTCGACGACCTGGTCGAACACGCCGAGGACGATCCAGCCGCCGACCAGATACGTGATCACGATCTGCGTGATCCGCCTCTGTTTGATTTCGCTCCAGAATGTCACGGGCCGCCGCAGGTCACGGGGAAGTCGCGAAGGCGAGCAAGGCCTGCGCAGGCAGCAGTATGGGGGTTTTCAGGCCACGGCGAAACGCCTTACGACCCGCTCCCCTCGCCCTCGATCTCGTCGAGTACCCGATCGTAGGTGTCCATCAAGATGCCGCTCATGCCAACGGCATTCGTCAGGGATCCGCGCACGAGCGTCGGGATCTGGTCGGGGTCGTCCCGCGCGAGGGTGCCCACGTCGAGGATGAAGTCCAGCATTCGGTCCTGCGATCGCTCGACGAGTTCCTGAAGCCCGTAGAGGGTCGCCAGGCGCTGCACGTGTTCGAGAGGCATGAAGTGGGTGGCCTGCGTCACCTGTGCCGTCTCCCAACCCGAGGACGAGAGCAGCGAGTACTCGAAGGTCAGGTCGAAGTCGGCGTCCAGGCCACCGGCCTGCGCAGCCTCGGCCACTCTCTCGAGAAGTGCCTCGTTGGCCGGCAGGCTGTTCTCCAACTCGGTGCGATTCGCCTCGATCTCGGCGATGACGACCTGGAGCGCCCGATCGGCCAACTCTTCCTGCTGCTGGTTCTCCCGCCACTCGTCCACCGCGAGGGCGATGACGACCGCAAGCACGACCATTGAGGACTCGATCACCAGTTCGGGCAGTTTCTCGCGGATCTTCAATGCGTCCTCCGGTGATGACGGGGCGCCCGCCCCGTTGCGTGACGAACGCTACTCGCTGATGTCCAGCTTGGCGATCCCGAAGATCCGACCCGAGCGCGTTCGGAGGGTGACCGTATACCGGCCGGGTGGTACGGTGCCCCCGTCCGGGCGCCACGAGTCCCACACTCTGAAGCTCCACTCGTGCGCGAGGATGTCGACGTCCCGCGACCGCCGCAGGGGCTCACCGTTTCGAGCCCACTCCAGTCGCACCGTCGTCGGCACCGTGCCGGGAGCGAAGACCTCGACCACGATCACGA
>JAHHMJ010000013.1 GCA_018678395.1 Gemmatimonadota bacterium
TCGTCGTGCTCAACGACAACGACATGTCGATCGCCCCGGCCGTCGGCGCGCTCAACAAGTACCTGACGTCGATGGTCACCAACCCGGCCTACAACAAGGTCCGGGACGTGGTGAAGGACGTGCTTCACCGGGCACCACGCTCGCTCGGACACCTCATGGAGGAGGTCGCCGGGAAGCTCGAGGACGGCGTGACCCACATGTTCACGCCCGGCATGCTCTTCGAGGCCCTCGGCTTCCGCTACATCGGGCCCGTGGACGGGCACGACGTCGACGAACTCGTCGAGACGTTCAGCCGCGTGCGGCGCATGCACGGGCCCATCCTGGTCCACGTGCTGACGCAGAAGGGGAAGGGCTTCCATCTGGCCGAAGACGATCCGTGGACGTGGCACGCGGCGTCGCCCTTCGACAAGAGTTCCGGCGACGCGACCCGAAAGAAGTCCGGGGGCCGCCCCCGCTATCAGAAGGTCTTCGGCAAGGGCCTGGTGGAACTCGCCGACGAGGACCCGCGGATCGTGGCGATCACCGCCGCCATGCCCGACGGCACCTCGACCGACCTGTTCTCGCGGGCCCATCCGGATCGCTACTTCGACGTCGGCATCGCCGAGGGACACGGTGTGACCTTCGCCGCCGGTCTGGCGACCCAGGGAGTGCGTCCCATTGTCGCGATCTACTCCACCTTCCTGCAGCGTGGCTACGACAACATCGTCCACGACGTGGCTCTGCAGGACCTTCCCGTCGTGTTCGGTATGGACCGCGCCGGAATCGCGGGCGAAGACGGACCCACCCACCACGGGGCGTTCGACATCGCCTACATGCTCTCGATCCCCGGAATGACGGTCACCGCCGGCAAGGACGGGACGGAGACCCTCGGACTCCTGCGTGCGGGGATCGCCCACACCGACGGGCCGTTCTCGGTACGCTGGCCCCGGGATGCGGTACCCGACGAGGTGCCCTCGGCCCCGACCATCGAGCCCGTCCCGTACGGCACCTGGCAGGTCGTGCGGCAGGGTCGCGACGTCTGCATCCTGGCCGTGGGCACGATGGTGCTGCCGGCGCTCGACGCCGCCGAAGAGCTCGCCGCACGCGGGATTCAGGCGACCGTCGTGAACTGCCGCTACCTGAAGCCGTACGACCGCGCCGCCTTCGAGGATCTCGTAGCCCGGCACGACGTGATCATGACGGTCGAAGAGGGGGCCGTCGCCAACGGGTTCGGCTCGTTCATGCTGCGTGAGATCGCCGAGTATCGGCCCGGAGCCCCGCTCCATCTCGCGACCCTCGGCATCCCGGACGACTTCGTGGAGCACGGGGGGCGGGCCGGACTGCTCGCCGAACTCGGCCTGGACGCGGCGGGCATCGCACGGAGGGCGCGGGCCCTCGTCGAGGGCGCCCGTCCGCCGGCCTCGGCCGGCCGGGCCACGAGGGAGTCGGCATGAGCCGTGGGGAGGACGGGCCTCCCCGGGACGCAGGACTTCATCTGGGGGTCGTCGTACGCGAGGACACCCCGGAACTCGACGGCGTGCTCGCCACGCTGGTGAACGAGGCCGAAGACCGGGGCGTGCGTCTGTCGTTCGAAGAGCACGCCCTTCCGTCGGTCGGGGCGGATTCGCCGGTGTTGAATCTCGCTTCGCGGCCGCCCGACATGGTCGTGGCGCTCGGGGGCGACGGGACCCTGCTGCGGGCCAGTCGACTGCTCTTCGGCTCGGGGATCCCGCTCCTCGGGATCAACCTCGGCAACCTGGGCTTTCTGACGTCGGCCGGTGCGCGCGAGGTCGCCGCCACGCTCGACCGCCTCATCGCGGGCCGCTACACGCTGGAGCGCCGGTTCACGCTTCGGGCTTCGGTCTTCGCCGAGGATGGGACCGAGACGGAGCGCTTCTACGCCCTCAACGACATGGTCGTACACAAGGCGGGGGCCGCACGGGTCGCGCGCCTCGAGATCCGGGTCGGAGAGGCCGAAGCCGAGGAAGAGGTCGGCAGCTTCTCGGGCGACGGCGTCATCGTCGCCACCCCGACCGGGTCGACCGCCTACAACCTCTCCGCCGGAGGCCCCATCGTCGTCCCGACCATGGAGTGCCTCACCATCACGCCGATCTGCCCGTTCACGCTCGCCGTGCGTCCGCTGGTGGTGTCGTCGGGCGATGCGGTGGTCATCCTGGCCCTCGAGCTCGATCCGTCGCTGGTGTTGACGGTGGACGGTCAGGATGGGCGCCACCTCGAGGCGGGTGAGTGGGTGCGGATCCAGCGGGGAGGCACGCCGCTCCACCTCGTGCAGTTCCCGGGGCGCACCTTCTTCTCGACCCTCCGGAAGAAGCTCAATTGGGCCGCCCGGCCGTCGGCGGACGACGGCGCGGCGCAGTGATGGGGCCTCGGGCCGAAGTCGCGCGGACTGGGACCGGATGGCGCGGTCGCGGCAGGCCCCCGCAGCCATTGAACCGCGCCACCGGTCGGCCGTAGCTTCGCCCATGCTGATCGAGCTCCGCATCCGGGACTACGCGGTCATCGACACCCTGACGCTTCAGTTGGGGCCGGGGCTGAATGCGCTGACCGGCGAGACCGGGGCAGGGAAGTCCATCATCGTCGGCGCTCTCTCGCTCCTTCTCGGAGAACGTGCGTCGTCGGAGGATGTCCGGGTGGGCGCGGAACGGGCGGTGGTCGAGGGCGTCTTCGACGTCGAAGGACGCGCCGATCTGCTCGCCCGCCTCGACGATCTCGGGCTGCAGGCCGAAGACGGGCTCTTGATCCTGCGCCGCGAGGTACAGGCGGCGGGTCGCAACCGGGCATGGGTGAACGGGTCACCGGCGACGGCCCGGGTCGTGGGCCTTCTCGGCTCGGCCCTGGTCGATCTGCACGGCCAGCACGAGCATCAGACCCTGCTGCATCGCAGCGCCCAGCGGGACATTCTCGACGCCTACGCCGAGGCTACGGGCCTCGCGGCCGATGTCCGGCAGCTGCATCGCGAATGGGCCGACGCCCGGGACGCGCTGGAAGCGCGCCGCGCCCGAGCCCGCGAACTCGCGAGCCGGGCCGACTTCCTTCGCTTCCAGTTGGCCGAAATCGCCGACGCCGAGGTCGAGCCGGGTGAGGAGGACACGCTCGAGGTCCAGGCCCGCCGACTCGAACACGCCCGTGAGCTCGCCGAGGGGGCGTACCGCCTCCATGCCGAGCTGTACGACGGCGAAGGGGCTCTCTCGGACCGCCTGGCCGAGGCGCGCTCGCTCGCCGAACGGCTCCGACGGGTCGATCCGTCTCTGGCCGAAGTCGCGGATGGAGTCGAGGCCGCCTACCACGCGGTGGTGGAGGCGGGGCGCGCGGCCGGATCGTACGCGGACGGGGTCGAACAGGACCCGAGGGATCTGGAGCGGGTCCAGGAGCGCCAGCACCGCCTCTTCCGGCTGAAGCAGAAGTACGGGCCCGGCCTCGACGACGTCGTGGCCACGGGGGAACGCCTGGCCGGCGAGGTCGCCGAGCTCGATGCCGCCGACCGGGACGTGTCGGACCTCGAAGTCCGGCGGGACCGGGCACGCGACGCGCTGCACGTGACGGCGGCCCGGCTCACCTCGGCCCGCGAGGCGGCGGGCACGCGGCTGGCGCGCGATGTCGAAGCCGTGCTTCCCCGGCTGGGCATGCCGAGCGCCATCATGCGCATCGCGCTTCTCCCGACGGACGAGCCGGGGGCGGGCGGCGCCGAAGACGTCGAGTTCCAGGTCTCCCTCAACCCGGGCTTCGAGCCTCGACCGCTCCGGCGCGTGGCTTCGGGCGGCGAGCTGTCGCGCGTCATGCTGGCGCTCAAATCACTGCTGGCGCGGGTGGATCGCGTGCCGACCCTCGTGTTCGACGAGATCGACGCCGGCATCGGCGGTGTCGTGGCGACGGGCGTGGCGCGGACCCTCGCGGAGGTCGCCGCCGATCATCAGGTGTTCGTGATCACGCACCTGCCGCAACTCGCGTCCCGCGCCGGTGCCCACCTCCTGGTGCGAAAGGGCGAGAGCGACGGTCTTGCGGTCACGTCGGTCGCCGAGCTCCGGGGAGACGACCGAGTCGTCGAAATCGCGCGCATGCTCGGGGGCGATCCCGAATCCGACGCGTCGCGGGAGCACGCTCGGGAACTGCTGGCCGCGGGGTAGGTCCGCGTCAGCCGCCCCAGAGACGCCGAACGAACCGGAGTCCGAACTCCCCACGCGCCCCCGCCGGCACACGGCCTCCGGAGCCGCTGATCGCGGTCCGCAGACGAAGGAACGCCTCGAAGCCGCGCCCGTCGTTCTCGGGGCGATCGACCGTGCGGTAGACGATCTGCCCGCCCAGCTCGTGCAGCTTCACCTCGGTGCCCTCGGCAAGCAGCTCCGGGAGCCCGTAGTAGAGCGTGTTCACGCCCCCGTACTCGGGCGCCGAGGTCGGCGCCTCCGTGTTGGGGACGGACGCGGCCTCGACCGTGGCGGCTCCGAAGCTCGTCCACCTCCAGGAGAGCCCCAACGAGAGGGTCTCGGACAGCCGCAGCCCCGGCTCGACCTCGAAGCGAATCCCATCTCCCGGATCCCGCTCGACGTCGATGATGTCGCCGATTCCCGAGACGATCTCGCCGAGGGGGACGACGCGGGCCGCGTACTGGCCCGGCTGCTGCAGCAGATACGACGCGCGTCCCCGAACGTCGAAGCGGCGCGTCGAGAACGAGGCGTAGAGCGAGCCCTCGAGGTCCAGCTGGCCGTCGTCCCACCCGCGGTCCAGGAAGAGGCCCACCGAGTCCGCAGCCCCCGTGGGAAGCCGAACCGTGCCGGTAGCCGCCACACTCCATGCGGAGCTGGGTGCACCCGCGGAGTCCCTCTGGGCGCCCTCGAGAAGCCGCACCGAGACGCGCGCCTCGACGTCGCCGAGTGCCCAGCGCCCGGCGTTGCTCCCGAGCTCGGACGCCGCGAAGGGCCCCGCGGGATCGGCGAACAGCGCCTGCAGATCGGCCCGGCCGGCCACCGCCGCGGCGAGAGGCGGCGTACCGCCGACCGCAGCCAGCCCCTGATCCTGGAGCGCGGTATCGATCTCGGCCATCCGACCGAGCAGCGCCTCGGCTGCGGGCGTACCGGACGCGGGGAAGAGAGCCGACGCGGAGTAGGCAGAGAAGAGCCCTCCGACGACCACCGTGAGATCGTCGAGCAAGGCCGTCGCAGCCGAACACTCGGCGCTGCCCGGTGACTGCCCGCAGACCGATGCCGCGGCGGCGTCCGCCTCGGACGCTCGAGTCGACAGGCTCTGCAGATAGGCGGCGACCGACTCGCGGGCCGTGATGCCCGGATTCACCCCGAGATCCGCCTGGTCGTCGGCAGCGACCCGCAGGTCGGCCTCGAGCGTGCTCTGAACGAGCGGGACGGTCACCCCGATGGTCACGCGATCCAGAATGCCCACGTCGAGCGCGAGCGGTACCCGCACGTCGTTGTAGGAGATCAGGCCGGTGGAGGGCCCCAGCCGCAGCGGCAAACCGGACCCCAGCATCGCGGTGAACTCCGCCTGCAGCCGCTCCAGTCCCGGCACCAGCTCCGCCGCCGAGGGGCGTGTCAGATCGGAGCCGAGTTCTTCGCGGGTCCCGTCCACGCCGAACCGCTCGCGCCAGTCGTGGAAGACCGCGCCGCCACCGAGGCGCGCGGCGCCCTGCGGGAGCACCGGATCGGGTAGCGTCTGGGCGGACGACGGGGCCACGACCAGACAGATCGCGAGGCCGGCGATCCCGAGGATGCGCGGGAGGGATGGGCGCGTCGTGGGGCGCATCGAGGAGGGGCGTTGGGGCGCGAGAATGGACAGACCGGAAACATAACCAAAAGCGGCGCGATGTCTTGACCAACCCCCCCCGATTACCTAATGTTTCCGCTCTGCAGCACGCGGGAATAGCTCAGTTGGTAGAGCACCACCTTGCCAAGGTGGGGGTCGCCGGTTCGAGTCCGGTTTCCCGCTCTCGGCGATGGGGAGCGAGGCGTCCGACGCTGCGCTCCCCTTCGCTTTGGCGCCGTGGCCAAGTGGTAAGGCAGAGGACTGCAAATCCTTTATCCCCGGTTCGAATCCGGGCGGCGCCTCCAGCCCTCCGAGCCCGTGCGCGGCGCGTCAGAACCTCCGGAAGAGCGCGGCGAAGAAGACCAGCACGGCGAGGATCTCGAG
>JAHHMJ010000463.1 GCA_018678395.1 Gemmatimonadota bacterium
GATCAGCTCCACTGTGCCGGGGTCGCGCGAACCGTCCGCCAGACGCACCTCGAGTGAAGCCGGCAGCGGGTTGATCTCCAGTCCCGCGAAGACCTCCTGGAAGTCGCTCAGGTCCCGCTGGGCCCTCGCCAGCGCCGAGTCCTTGCTGACGAAGATGACCTCCGAAACCTCCGGCTGGTCCCGCATGCTCTGGACCGCGCCGTCGATCTCGGCGGCCGATGCGTCGTCGCCGAGATAGGCGACGACCTCGACCCGTGCCTCGACCAGATTGAGGGCCACGCGGAGGTTGTGGGTGACGAGCCCGAACAGGCCGACGACGAAGAGGGCCAGGCCCACCATCCCCGCGGCGAGTCCGGTCAGGAGCGGCGCCCGTCGGAAGCCGGCGAGCGCTTCGCGCACGGCGTAGTTCACGGTGCACCCTCCGACCCGGCAGGCACGGACGCCGAATCGTATACCAGGCGGCCCTGATCCAACTCCAGCGTGCGAGCCTTGGGGTACGAACGCACGAGTTCGAGGTCGTGCGTCGCCATGATCACGGCCATGCCCATCGCGTTGATGTCCCAGAACAGGTCCATCACCCCCCGGGTTGCCCGATCGTCGAGGTTGCCCGTCGGCTCGTCGGCCAGGAGCACCACCGGGTCGGTGACCAGAGCTCGGGCGATCGCCACCCGCTGCTGCTCGCCTCCCGAGAGCTCGTGGGCCAGCGCTCCCGCCTTGGCGGCCAGACCCACCTGAGCCAACAGGCGCTGGGCTCGCGGCACCACCTCCTGGCGCCGTGCGTCGGTGACCTCGAGCGCGAAGGCGACGTTCTCGAGAGCGGTCCGTCCCCGGAGCAGTCGGAAGTCCTGGAAGACCATGCCCACGCGGCGCCGCAGCTTCCAGATGTCCCTCTCCTTCACCAGGGCCGAACTGAAGCCGGCCACGCGGATTTCGCCTGCGGTCGGCGTGTCCGCCATGTGGATCAGGCGCAGGGCGGTGCTCTTCCCGGACCCGGAGTGCCCGGTGAGGAAGACGAACTCCCCCTTCTTCACGTGCAGGGAGACGTTGCTCAGCGCCGGTCCCCGCCGCGGGTATTCCTTCGATACCTTCTCGAGCTTGATCACGCGGGAGGGACCGTAGGGGAGACGGGGCGAACGCGGGGTTCCATCGGGGCGTCGGGGTGTGGCAGGGACGCTACGAAAAAGCTAGACCGCCCTGCCCACCCGCGCCAGCCGAATGGCGGTGTCCAGTGCTTCGAGCATCGACCCCGGGTCGGCTTTCCCCATCCCCGCGATGTCGAATGCCGTGCCGTGGTCGGGCGAGGTGCGGATGAAGGGCAGCCCCAGCGTGACGTTCACGCCACCGCCGAACGAGGCGGTCTTGAAGGCCGCCATCCCCACGTCGTGATACGGAGCCACGACGGCGTCGAAGGCGCCTCCGAGGGCGCGTGTAAACACCGTGTCGGCGGGGAGGGGGCCCTCGACGTCGATGCCGGCGGCACGCGACCCATCGGCGGCGGGCGAGAGGATCCGAGCTTCTTCATCTCCGAAGAGCCCACCGTCGGACGCATGGGGATTCAGGGCGCAGAGGGCGATGCGAGGCCGCGGGATGCTCCAGCGGTTGCGCAATTCACCGTCGAGCAGCTCGATCTGGTCGCGGAGGAGCGGGATCGTGACCCGCTCCGGGACTTCCCGCAGGGGGATGTGGGTGGTCGCGAGCAGGACCCGCAGGGCTCCGCCGAGTCGCGTCGACTCCGCCACCATCAGCATTCCGACGCGGGCCGCCCCGGTGCGCCGTTGCAGGAACTCGGTGTGGCCGGGTTCGTCGACGCCCGCGGCGCGAAAGGCCGGCTTGTGGATCGGCCCCGTCACGAGCGCGTCCGCTTCGCCGCGGGCCAGTGCGGCGAGAGCCGCGTCGAGGGCACGGACGGACACGCGACCCGCCGAGACGAGAGACCCGTCGAAGTGCTCGGGTCGAATCAGGGCGTCGGCCGGGGTGTCGTCCAGGGGCGTGCCGATCACCGTGACGTGCGCACTCGCGCTGCGCTCGCGCAGGCGGATCAGGGCGTCGCGCGTGACCTCGGGACCGATTCCGCGGGGGTCACCGGTGGTGACGACGAGACGGGGGTCCGACACGGCTCGAGACCTGCGTCGAGAGCCGTCAGAAACGGATGTCGACGAAGGCCCGATCGCGCAGGCCCTGCCAGATGCGCTCCATGTTCTTCTGCTCCTGGAGCCGCTCCCGGATCTGATCCTCGACGTCTTCGAAGGTGAACTCGCCGGCCTCGCGGATCTCGTTCACCCGCATCACCGCCACGAAGGGGCCGTTGAAGTCGAGTTCGAACGGCGGAATCACGTCACCCTCCACGGCGTCGGCGAGTGCGGGCTCGTAGCCGGGCGGCAGCGACTCGCCGATGGCGTCGCGGGACACGCGCGGAAGACGCACGGGGATCCCGTCCTGATGACCGTATTCGTCGGCGAGCGCCTGTGCGTTCTCGCCCGCGGCCAGGCGGTCGCCGATCTCCTGAGCGCGCTCGAGGGTGTCGCCCATGTCGTCCGGCCCCGACTCGGGCCGCACGAGGATGTGGCGGGCCTTCACCTCGCCCGGACGCTGGCGATCGACCCGCAGCACGTGCCAGCCGTAGCTGGAGCGGAAGGGCTCGCTGATGACGCCGTCCGGCATGCGGAACGCCACCGCGTCGAACTCCGGTACCATGGCTCCGCGTCGGAACCACCCCAGGTCGCCGCCGTTGGCCCCCGACCCGGGATCGTCGGACGCCTCCTGCGCCACGTCCGCGAAATCCTCGCCGAGCTGGATGCGGGCCACGAGCGAATCCAGCTCCGTCCGCGCCCTGTCCCACATGGAGTCCGGAGGCGTCGCGGGGATCACCACCTGCTCGAGCGACAGGATCTCGGGCCGCTCCTGAAGCGATGCCCGCTGTGACTCGTACAGCTCCCGCATCTCCTCCTCCGTGATCGCCACGGGAGGCAGATCCAGGAACTGCCGCCGGAGGTAGAGGTCCCGCATCAGATTCTGGCGGATGCGGGTCCTCAGCGTTTCACGGTACTCCGCCACGGTCATGCCGTCGGCCTCGATCGCTGCCTGGAGCTGCGCCGGGCCTCCGAGCTGATTCTGGACGGCGTCGACCTGAGCCTGGATCCGTGCGTCGACCTCGGCGTCGTCGAGCGCGAGGGTCGTGTCCCTCTGTGCCTCCTGCAGAAGCAGCTGGACGTTGATCATCGACTCGAGCACGTCGAGCGCGGCTTGGCGCATGCCCTCTTGGTCCGGCGGAAACTCGACCCCCTGCGCCGCCAGCACGAGCATCTCGTTCGAGAGCTGGCTGAGCAGGATCAACGAGTCGCCCGCCACCGCGACGACCCGGTCGACCAGCCCCTCGGGCTGACCGGGCAGCTCGATGGAGAGAGGCGGAGCCGTGGGCTGCTGCGCGGCGGCGACGGTCGGTGCGGCCACCGTCAGAGCGAGAAGCCCGGCGGCGAGAC
>JAHHMJ010000133.1 GCA_018678395.1 Gemmatimonadota bacterium
GGTCGAGGTCGATCCCGCAGACCCCGCCATGGGTCGGCCCACGAAGCCCATCGGGCCGCTCTACGACGAGGAGACCGCGCGCCGTCTCGCCGCAGAGCGGGGGTGGAGGGTCGAGCGCGACGAGAAAGGGTGGCGACGGGTCGTACCGTCGCCGGCGCCCCGCCGCATCGTCGAGCTCGAAGCGATCCGACTGCTCGTGGACCACGGCGTGGTACCGATCTGTGCGGGGGGAGGTGGCGTGCCGGTCACCACCGACGAATCGGGCCGCATCCGGGGGGTGGAGGCGGTGGTCGACAAGGACGCCACCGCGGCGCTGCTGGCCCGCCAGCTCCAGGCCGACGTCCTGCTGCTGCTCACCGACGTGGACGGCGTTCTCCTGGACTACGGCTCCGCCGACGAGCGCCTCCTGGAGCGCGCGACTCCCGATGATCTGGACGCCCTGAGGCTGCCGGCCGGCTCGATGGGCCCGAAGGTGGCGGCCTGCTCGGCGTTCGTCCGCGCCACTCGAGGCCGGGCGGCCATCGGTCGCCTCGAGGACGCCGCCGCCCTCGCCGCGGGCGACGCGGGCACACAGATCGACGACGACACGGAGGGGTGAGCCGGCCGGTGTCGGCTCACCCCTCGCGTGGGTGGTGGCCACACCCGATCACCGGAGGGCGTTGGCCCGGATCGCCTCCGCGACGAACCGGGCCAGTCCCGGCTCATGATCGTCGTAGTGAGCGCGGAAGCGCGGATCGCTCTCGTACAGCCCGGCCAGATTCACGTGCATCTCCGGCGAGCACTCGTAGAACCAGCGGTCGATGTGCCTGCGAGCGGCTTCCGCCAGGTCCATCGCCTTCTCGTCCGTCGGTCGTGCGCCCGTCCGCAGCAGGGTCGCGAAGCTCGCCTCGTTCGCGGCACCCTCCGCCTTGATCGCGTCCCACTCTCGCGGGGAGTAGCGTTTGGTGCGCCGGCGCGACTCCCGCCACGCCTCGGTATCGCCCCAGCGCTCCTCGGCTTCCGCCGCGTGCGCCGCGTTCTCGGGCCGAGCGTTCTCAGGGCGAGCGTTCTCGTCGTGCATGGTGCGCCTCCGTCGAAGGGTGCGTCCCGGGCCCACGCCGCGGGAACACCTCCAAGCTCGACCCTCACGCTACGTCAGGGTCAAGGACCGGGCGATCCCCCTCTGGACCGAACGCCTCCGATGCCCTCTATTGGCGGCTCGTTTCCAGCGATCCCGATGCTCAGTCCCCGAACCATGCGCTTCTTCGAGACCTCATATCCGCTGACCGCTCTCGCCGCCACGCTCGCTCTCGCCGCCTGTGCCCCGGGCGATTCCGAGACCGAGGCTCCCGCCGACACCGAAGCCCCCGCCGCCGCGACGGAGACCCCGGTCGCCGCGACGGAGACCCCGGCCGCCATGGACCAGCCCGGCTGGGAGGTCGTCTTCCTCGACGACTTCGACGACTTCGATCCCGAGAACTGGCAGGATCAGTCGATCTGGGTGAACGACGAGACCCACTGCTACGTCCCTGGAGGCGAGCACGGGACCCGAGAGGTCAGCGACGGCACCCTCAAGATGCGGGTCGTGGATCTCGGTGAGCCGGTGGAATGCGACTCCTACAGCAAGACGGGGGACCAGCACCCACCGACGCAGTACGTGGCGGGCCGCATCATCTCGAAGAACCTCAAGGAATTCGTGAAGGGCCGTTGGACGGCGCGCCTCCGAGTCCCGAACAGCGGCGAGGACGGGATGTTCCCGGCCTGGTGGCTCCTGGGCGCCCTCAACGACGAGCCCCCGATCGTGGACGCCGACGAGACCGTCTGCTGGCCGATGACCGGCTCGGGCGAGATCGACATCTTCGAGCACCACTCCGACGGCGGCCCCGACCACTACGCGGTGCGCGCCATCGACAGCGACGGCACCTGCGGCGGCGGCGACTGGCAGCGCCTCATGCACGTACAGTCCACCGATCTGGCCGAGTGGCACGAGTACGGCGTGGAGTGGGAGGGCGACGACCTGCTCTTCACCCTCGACGGCGAGGTGATCCTCCGGAGTGAAGGCGAGGGGGCCAACTTCCCGGAGCCGCTCTTCGCCATCCTGAACTTCGCCAAGATCAACGAAGCCGCGATGACCGTGCCCAGCTGGACCATGGAGGTCGACTGGGTCCGGTGGGAGCGGCGGGTGGACTAGTCGCGGGCGCGATCGTCTCACGCGAGAGGAGTGTCCGGCGTCGTTCCGGGCACCCCTCTCGCGCATCTCGCCCCTACAGCGCCGACGGCCACCCATCTACCTTGGTGGCCATGTCCACCCAACTGCAGGACGAAGTCCGGCGCCGCCGCACCTTCGCCATCATCTCGCATCCCGACGCCGGGAAGACGACGCTCACCGAGAAGCTGCTGCTCTACGGCGGCGCGATCCAGCTCGCCGGCACCGTGAAAGGCCGCAAGGCCGCACGCCACGCCACCTCGGACTGGATGGAACTCGAGAAGCAGCGCGGCATCTCGGTCACCTCGTCGGTGATGCAGTTCCCCTACAAGGACCGCATCGTCAACCTTCTGGACACCCCCGGCCACCAGGACTTCAGCGAGGACACCTACCGGACGCTGGTGGCGGCCGACTCGGCGGTGATGCTCCTGGACAACCGCAAGGGCGTCGAGGAGCAGACCCGGAAGCTGTTCAACGTCTGCAAGCTGCGGCGGACACCGGTCTTCACCGTGGTGAACAAGTGCGACCGCCCCGGTGAGGACCCTTTCCAGCTGCTCGACGACGTCGAGGCGGACCTCGGGGTGGAATGCTATCCGGTCACCTGGCCGGTGGTCGCCGACCACAAGTTCGTGGGGGTGTACGACCGCCTCGAGGGCGTCGTGCTGCACTTCCACCGGGCCAAGGACCACGGCCAGACCCGCGTCGAGACCGACGCCCGCTCTCTCGACGACCCGACGCTCGATGCCGAACTCGGGGTCGGAACGATGGAGCGCCTCCGCGAGGAGATCGAGCTCCTCGACGCCGCCGGTGCGCAGTTCGACGAAGACGCGGTCCGCGCAGGCACGCTCTCGCCCACGTTCTTCGCCAGCGCGCTGACCAACTTCGGGGTCGAGCCGTTCTTCCGGCGCTTCCTCGACCTGGCGCCGTCGCCCGTCCCCAGGGAGAGCAGCGACGGTCCCGTGGCTCCCGACTCCGAGGACTTCAGCGGCTTCGTCTTCAAGATCCAGGCGAACCTCGACCCGAAGCATCGCGACCGCATCGCCTTCCTGCGGGTGTGCAGCGGACGTTTCGAGGCCGGCGCCGAGGTGCAGAACCTGCGCAGCGGGAAGTCCGTGCGCCTGGCCCAGCCCCAGACCTTCATGGCCCGCGATCGCCAGGCGGTCGAGGAGGCCTGGCCCGGCGACGTGGTCGGCATCCACGACCGCGGCTCATTGCGGATCGGCGATACGCTGGCCGACGGGCGTCGGGGCGAGTTCAAGGACATCCCCCGCTTCTCCCCCGAGCATTTCGCACGGGTGCAGATCGGGGATCCGCTGCGCCGGAAGCATCTCGACACCGGGCTCCGTCAGCTCTCCGAGGAGGGTGCGGCCCAGGTCTTCTACGCCGAGTCCATCGCCGGTCCCGCGCCCATCGTCGGTGCCGTGGGCCCGCTGCAGTTCGACGTGCTGCTGCACCGGCTCGAACACGAGTACGGCGTGACCGCGCGGCTCGAGCGATTGCCCTTCGTCGCCGCGCGCTGGGTCACCGGAGCCGAGGACGACATCGACCGCGTAGCCGCAGGATACGACCGCACCCGGGTGACCGATTCCCGCGATCGGCCTCTGATCCTGTTCAAGAGCGAGTGGTCGCTTCAGAAGACGGCCGAGAACGAGAAGGGCAAGCTCGAGTTCCACGCGGTGGCACCCTAGACGGGTCTGCGACATCGGCTGAGCCATCCACGGCATCTGCGCTGCGCCACAGCTCCGAGGAGGCGCGGCGAATCGGTCTGCGATGGCCCTCGGGTCAGGCCATCATGGCCCTGGGTCGGGCCTTCATGGCCCTGGGTCGGGCCTTCATGGATGACGAGCAAGACCTGGTCGCCGGCGCGAGGGAAGCGACGGCAACCCACCGTCTCGCCGTTTCAGCGGGAAGAACGTGGTCGCCGGCGCCAGGGGAGCGACGGAGACCCACCTTTTGCCCGCCTCAGCGGGAAGAACGTGGTCGCCGGCGCCGGAGAGGCCCCGGCGGACCACCTTTTCTCCGAGACACCAGCCGGTGAACGACTCAGCCCCTCGGTGAACGACTCAGCGCCTCGGCGACCGACTCAACGCCCCCCCGCGCCCGCTGCCGGCCACGCCCCGGACTCGTCCAGAGGGCGGCGGCAGACCCGCTCCCCCCGGGCAGCGGCCTCGACGGCTTCCACGACCTCGAGCACGGTGTGATACCCGCCGTCCTCGTCGTACCAGGCGTACTTCCGGTCGAGCTTCTCGCGACCGGACAACTCCTCGGTGTTCACGATCCACCACGACTGGATCCCCGCCGGCCGCTCGATCCAGCATCCGACGTCGTCGCCCTCCTCGTTGAGCACCACCACCGTCGGCGTGGCACCCCGGCCATCGGGCGTGAGGTGGGCGTCCATGACGGGCCGCCCCACGTCCGGCTCGACGACCCGCATCTCGAGACCGTCGACCGCCTCCACGAAGCGCGCGAGGTAGGGGATCGTGTTGGCCGAGTCGCCGCACGCGTCGATCGCGACCACCAGAAGACGCCAGCTGCCCGGCACCGCTCGTGCGCGCGCCGCCAGGTCGGCGGGGATGTCGGCCCTCTCGTAGTTGCCGTGCCAGGTCTCGCGGCGCCGCTCGGTGGCTTCGAGGAAGGCGTCGAACGTCATCCCTTCCTCGAAGAGCCGCACGGCGACGGTGTCGGCGCGCTCGCCCGCGACCGCCGGGGTTACGATCGCCGGGGCCACGACCGCCGGGGCCACGACCGCCGGGGCTTCGACCGCCACGGCGCCGGGGGCGACCGCCGGTGCCGGGGGCGATCCGCAGATCACGGCCAGGGAGAGAGTGAGAGCGGCGGTCATGGAGCGTCTCCACTGTCGGAAGAGGGAAGGGGCCAGCCCGGCTCGGGGAGCGCCTCACGGGCTTCGTACGGTGGCGCACAGATCGGGGTTCCGGCAGCGGCGGCCTGCAGAATCCCCGCGATCTCGTCGAGAAGATGATAGCCGCGGTCCCGCTTCCACCACTCGGCCTTGGCGGCCAGCCGCTCGCTCCGATCGAGTTCCCGGCCGCCGCCGAGCCACCACGCCTGTACGCCGGCGGGCCGCTCGACCCAGCAGCCCACCTCGGAACCGTCCTCGGCGAGGACGACCAGCGTCGGCGTCGCCCCGCGGTCGTCCGGGGTGCGGTACCGTTCCTTCAGATGCCGCCCCACCCTGGAGTCCACTATGCGGAGTTCCAGGTTCGGTAGCGCCGACGCGAGCCCGTCGAGCCAGGGTAGGGCCTCCCGGGAATCGGCGCACCACGCTTCCGACACGACGAGCATGCGCCATCGCCCGGGCAGGCTCTCCAACTCGCCGACGAGAGCATCAGGGAGGACCACCTCGGCACGAGCCGCGGCCCATTCCTCGCCCGACTCCCCGTATCGCGCCACGGCCTCGCCCCAGGGCAGAGCGAGGCTCCAGAGGACTTCGGTATCGGTCTCGACCAGGCCATCGCACGCGGAGACCCCGAGCACGGTGCAGAGCGCGAGGGCCATCGGCGCGACTGCACCCACCCGGCTGCGGCGTGAGGGCGTACGGCAGGGAGCGTATCGGAAAGGCATGCGCGGGGGGGCGAAAAGGCGATGATCGGGACGTCGAATCCTCGGCTTGCGCCGGGGCCCGGGCAACCTCTGGCAGAGCGCCCGACCCGCCTTGCCCCCGCACCGCGAGGAGGGGTACCTTTCATGGCGTGAATTTTGCAGACGCTCTTCGATCCGGCGGTCCTGTTCGGGGCCGTTCATCCGGCCGCGTCCTGGGCATCGTCCCGGCGCGGCTCGCGTCTACCCGACTCCCCGACAAGCCCCTCTACCCGCTGCTGGGGCGTCCCCTCATCGAGTGGGTGTGGCGGCGTGTGAAGGACATGCCCAGCCTGGACGCCGTAGTGGTCGCGACCGATCACGAGTCGGTGGCCGAGGTCTGCCGGAAGGTGGGCGCGCCGGTCGAGTTGACCCGGGCCGATCATTCCTCGGGGACGGATCGCATCGCCGAGGTGGCCGAACGTCCGGCCTACGCCGACTTCGACATCGTGGTGAACGTGCAGGGAGACGAACCGCTCCTGCGCGAGGAGCATCTCGCCGCGGCGGTCCGACTGGTTCGCGACGGATGGGACGTGGGGACCTGCGCGACCCCCCTCCGCGACGCCGAGGGGCGGAAGGACCCGTCGGTGGTGAAGGTCGTGCGCGGGGACACGGGACGAGCTCTGTACTTCTCCCGCGCGGCGATCCCCTACAAGCGGGACGGCAAGCCGACCTCGGACGAACTCGCGGCGGCGCCCTTCCTGCGACATATCGGGATCTACGCCTACGCCCGCGAGGCCCTTCTGCGGTGGGTGGCCCTGCCGCCGTCCCCGCTGGAGCGTCTCGAG
>JAHHMJ010000418.1 GCA_018678395.1 Gemmatimonadota bacterium
ACGGACGACCGGGCCGGAGCTTCAGTCGCCGGAGGGCGACTCCGGCCGGGAACGATCGGCGGGGCCGGCCACGTAGCTTTCGCCACGGCCCGCCCCCAGGGCCCGCCGATTCGCGGCCCGCAGAACCTCTTCGAGGTCCAGACCGAGCGACGAAGCCAGCGACTCGATCGTCCCCAGCGCACCCTTCACGCGCTGATTGGCCGCGTTCGCTACCCCCTGGCCGTCCCCGCCGTCCAGCACCACCAGCCGGTCGATCTCGGTGCCTTTCACGGCCTCGACAGCCGTTCCGAGCAGCTCGGGCAGCTTCTCGGCCAGGAAGACCGCGAAGGCCGAGTCGCCACCCTGTTGCACCTCGGCGTAGAGCCGGCGGAGCACCTCGACCTGCGCCTTACCGCGCTCGAGGATGGGAGCGGCCTCGGCCTCGGCGGCGGCCATTTTCGCATCGCGATCGGCGAAGGCGGGCTCGATGATGTCGGCGCGTAGGCGCTCCTGCTCCCGAGACACCCGGCGCTCTTCGAGCACCTTCTGGGCCTCGACCTCGGCCTGCTCGGCCTTCACCCGCGCCGTGCGCTCGGCGATCTCACCTTCCTCGTCCAGCTGGGCCTGGCGCACGCGCAGGGTGTTCTGTGCTTCGGCGACGCTGACCGCCGTCTCGGCTTCCCGCACTTCGGCCCGCCGCCGCGCTTCGGCCTGCGCCTCGCGCGTGTCCGCTTCGGCGTCGGCCTCGGCGATTTCGGCCTCTCGCACCGCCTCGGCCGCCTTCTTCCGTCCGATGGCCTCGAGGTAGCCCCGCTCGTCACTGACGTTCTGGATCTTCAGCACGTCCAGGTGGAAGCCGAGGGCGGCCAGATCCTCACCGGCGTCTTCCGCGAGCGCCTTCGCGAATCCGAGACGGTCTTCGTTGACCTCTTCGGGAGTCAGGGTCGCGAGGACACCGCGCAGGTTACCCCTCAGCGTGTCCTTCGCCATCGCCAGGATCTCGTTCTCCGTCTTCCCGAGAAGTCGCTCCACGGCGTTGTTGAAGGTGCTCTCGGGCTCGGACGCGATCTTCACGTTCGCGATCGCTTCGACGTTCAGCGGGATGTTGCCCTTCGAGAAGGCGTTCTTCACCGAGATCTCGATGGGAAACGTCTCGAGGCTCACGTGCTGCACCGTCTCGATGATGGGCAGCCGCAGCGTCCGGCCCCCGATCACGGATCGATACCCGATCTGTTGACCGCCCGTCAGCTCCCGCGTGCGGCCGGTGATGACGGCCGCTCGGTTCGGAGGCACGATGACGATCAGGGCCTTGACGGTGAGCACCGCGACCACGGCGGCGACGAGAATGACGGCAGCGACTACGGCGGCGCCGATCAGGGTCTCCATGGGAACACTCCTCGAGGACTCGGGACGGAAGTGGGCATTTCAGAGGATACGGTTGTACGACGGCGGAGCTTCACGGGGTCGACGGGTCTCCTGAACCGAGCGCATCGAGCTCGTCGGCGTCGAGCGGCGCTACCCGGACGATGCCACCCTCGACCTCGACGATGACCACGTCCTTCCACGTCTCCGGATCGGAACCGGCTGCGAGCGAGGGCTGGGGGAGCGCGCGCAGGCTGATGCGGCGCCCGTCGCGGTGCACGACGACGGTCCCCTCGGTCCCCCCTCCGAGAGAAATCGTGACGGTACCCAGCAGCCCGACGAGCGAGTCGTCGCCCGGAGGAACACCGGAGGACGTACGCACCAGGTAGTGGAACACCAGACTGACGAACAGGCCCGATGCGATACCGCCCACGATCGAGAAGGCCAGGGTCGGGACGAAGCCGAGGCCCAACTGCGTGAGCGCAGTCCCCGTCGCACCGAAGCCGAACAGCGTGTAGACGACGGTGCGGATCGAAAAGATCCGACTCGCGGCGCCGTCGCCCGCGTCGCCGACATCGCCGACGTCGCCCTCGATCGCGTCGAAGTCGACATCGATGTCACCGGCGTCGAGTTCGAGGTCGCCCTCGCCCTCTCCGCCGAGGAGCGAGAGCACGAGAAAGCCGCCGCCGAGGATGAGCGAGAAGAGGTAGAGCGCCGCCATGGGGGCCTGGGCAGGGGGGGGGCGAACACGGGAACATACCACCGTCGGGTCGGGGTCGCATGGGCCTCCGCGCAGCCGAACGGTCGTCGTCCCGGTGCGACGCCGTGCGCTCCATGGAACCGTCCCCCGAGGCCGCTGAGCCACCCCCGGGGCTCGATTGACCCAATTCTACGAGCGGGGGTAACTTTGCAGGCTGTATTCGCGGTGCTGCGACCGGGCTTCGGGCCCGGAATGCGCACCGCGGTCCCACACGGTCCCTGCGTCGCACCCCCCCCCTCGGAAGGTCCCATGCTGAAGGTCGGCATCGTCGGTCTGCCCAACGTCGGCAAGTCCTCGCTGTTCAACGCGCTCACCGCCGCCGGTGCGCCCTCCGAGAACTACCCGTTCTGCACCGTGGACCCGAACGTCGGCACGGTCGAGGTGCCGGATCCGCGTCTCGAGGCCATCCACGAGATCGCGGGCTCGAAGACGATCGTCCCGACCGCGATGCAGTTCGTGGACATCGCCGGGCTCGTGGAGGGGGCCTCGGAGGGTGAGGGCCTCGGCAACCAGTTCCTCGCCAACATCCGCGGTGTCGATGCCATCGCCCACGTACTTCGCTGCTTCGATGACGACGACATCGCGCACGTGCTCGGCAGCGTGGACGCGGTGCGCGATCGCGACATCGTCGAGACCGAGTTGGCGCTCTCCGACCTCGACATGGTCGAGCGGCGCCTCGACAAGGTCGCGAAGAAGGCGAAGAGCGGGGAGAAGGAGGCCATCCGCGAGCAGACCGTGCTGACGAAGGTGCACGAGGCGCTGAGCGACGGACGCCCGGTCCGCGACATCGAGTTCGAGCCCGAGGAGCTGTCGATCCTGAGGAGCTTCCAGCTATTGACGGCGAAGCCGGTTCTCTACGTGGCGAATGTGGCCGAGGGCGACCTGCCCGAGGGCGACAACGCGTGGGTGGGGGCGCTGCGCGAGGCCGTCGAGGCCCAGGGTGCCGGCGAGGTGGTCGTGATCTGTTCGGCCATCGAATCCGAGCTCGCCGAGCTCGAGCCGGACGAGAAGACCGAGTTCCTGCACGACCTGGGACTCGAGGAGCCGGGCCTGGATCGACTCATCCACGCCGCCTACCACCTCCTCGGATTGCTCACCTTCTTCACGACCGGCGAGAACGAGTCGCGCGCGTGGACGGCACGGCGGGGCTCGACGGCACCGCAGGCGGCCGGGGTGATCCACTCGGTCTTCGAGCGGGGCTTCATCCGCGCCGAGACGATCGCCTTCGACACCTACCGGAAGGTCGGCTCGTGGAAGGACGCGCGTGACCGGGGCCTGCTGCGCAGTGAAGGGAAGGAGTACGTCGTCCAGGACGCGGACATCATTCTGTTCCGCTTCAACGTATGATCGGGCGGGGGATGCCATGATGGCCGGCGGGAGGACCACGGCCCTCGTTGCGGTCGGGGCGCTCCTCGTGGGGTGTGGTGCCCCCTCGGTCGGCGAGGCCGGTGGCACTTCCGCGGAGAGGGCGAGCCTGGCAACGGACGCCGCGACCTGCCGACTCGACGATGCCTACGGCTTCTCCCGTGACGGAGGGTTGGCTCCGGTCTATTGGTCGGGCACGCTTCTCCCGCCCGACACGCTCCGCATCTTTCGGTACGATCTCTTCGAGGATCGCGAACGCTCCTGCACCACCGTACTGCCCCGGTGCGGGGATCCCGAGAGGATCGACGTGGGCGACGTCGCAGCCGCGCTCGCCCACCCCGATGTGACCGGTCGGTTGGGGGCCGACACACCGGTGTTCGGACGCGACGACCGTCCGATGGACGGGGTGGTGTGGGTGCTGCGCCGGGGTGGCGACCTGCGAGATGCGCCGAGTCTCGCTGTGGGCTCACCCTGCCGGGATGATTCGTCCTGCGTCCCCGAGGGACTCACGGGGGCCCGCGACCTCCTGGACGCGCTGCTAGATCAGCAGCTGGCCACCGATGCCTGCCGGGCTCTAGCGCTCGACTGACGGGTAGCGGGCCGACCGCTCCATCCCGTGCTGACGAGTGCGCCTACCACCCGGCGGTCCGCGGCCCTATCTTATCAGGCTTACAACTGATCCCGCTCCGCCCACCCCCCTGCGGCTCCGCAGCCGAGGGACGTGAGAGGCGGGGCCCGTACGACTCGTAACGGCCCGAGGGAACCATGCGGCTCTACGAAATGGTGTACATCTTCGACGCCACGCTCGACGAGGACGGCGTCAACGGCAAGCTCGACAAGTTTCACGGCATCCTCACCGATGCGGGCGCGAACGTCGTCGAGGTCGATCACTGGGGAGCGCGTCAGCTCGCCTACCCGGTCGCGAAGCACAAGTCCGGTTACTACGTGGTGGCCCACATCGAGGCTCCCGCCGAAGCCCTGTCGGAGTTCGAGCGCATCGTGAAGCTCGACGACTCCTGCCTCCGCTATCTCGTCGTTCTGAACGAGGGTGAGCTGACCACGGGCATGTCGCTCACCGCCGAGCCGGCACCCGGTTCGGTCGAGGAGAGCGAGGAATCGGACGAGGACGAGGAAGAGGTCGAGGGTGACAGCCCGCCCGAGTTCCAGGGTGGCCGGGGCCGTCGTCGTCGCCACGAGGGTCCGGCGATCACGCTGCTCAACTACAAGGACGTGTCCAACCTGTCGCGCTTTCTGACCGAGGGCGGCAAAATCCTCCCCCGGCGCACGACGAAGGTGACGGCGCGGTTCCAGCGGCAGCTGGGGTCTGCGGTGAAGCGGGCGCGGTATCTGGCGCTGATCCCCTACATGCGGGACCACGAGGCCTGATTCAGTGCGGCCGTCCGTTGCGCCTTCGGGTGGGGACGCCGGCGATCGTGGGGAGGGGTGGCGTGTAGCGGGGCTGATCGCGCTGCTCTTCGCCTTCTCCACGATCTCCACCGCGGTTCTGATCGGATTGCCGTTCGTCCTCCTGGTTCTCGTCTTGCCTGCGCGGCGCATCGGCGCGTTGCTGCTGGCGGCGCTGATG
>JAHHMJ010000033.1 GCA_018678395.1 Gemmatimonadota bacterium
CGGCGCCGCCATGATCCGAGCCGCGACGGCCTCGACGCACACCGCCACGGACAGGGCGACGGCGCCGACCCACGCGCCTGGCAGGTCCGTGAAGATCGCGAGCACCACCGCCGAGCTCGCCATCGAGATGAGGCGGAGCACGGTGCCGGCGGCGACCAGCCTCGTGCGGCCCGATCGGATCAGCAGTCCCTGCAGAAACCGTCGGTAGCCGATCGCGGCCGGCCAGGGCAGCAGCAGCCAGAGTGCGCCGTAGGTCAGCTCCGAGACGGGGTCGGGCAGTCCCATGAGCGTCGTCATCAGGAATGCGTAGACCGGCGGGATCAGGACGAAGAGCAGCAGTCCGGTCGCCAAGGCGTTCAAGCCCCAGCTGAAGACCCGCAATCGCCGCAGGCTTTCGCCATCCGCAGCCAGCGCCGTCGACGCGCTCATGAGCATGATGACGGGCGCCTCGACCAGAATGGCGAAGGCGAACGCGACCCCGTAGGCCGCCAGGTTGAAGGTCGGATCCGCGAGCCGCGCGATGACGGCGGCGAGCGTCGGGCCCTCGACGGCCATCATCAGCCATGTGGCTGCGAGGGGGACCCAGAAGAGGAAGACGGAGCGGGGGGTCGGCGACGTCACCCATGACGATAACCTCTGGCGAAGGCAGTGTCCCGGTGGGAGGGCGGGCCGTAGCTTGGCGGTCGGATCGGCGGATCCCATCCTGCCGAGCGTACCCGCGATGCTGCCCCTACCCGAGAGGCCTCCATGGCCCGCATCCGCACGGCGCCCCTGCCACGATTCTACACGGCGATCCCGCCGCGCCTCCGCACCTTCGCGGCTCTCGTTCTGGGTGCTGTGACGACCGGGGCATGCGCTTCGTCGCCGCGAACTACGGCAACGGTGAACGCCATGGATCTCGCCGGTGTGTGGGAGTTCGACGTGCAGCTCGACGGCTCCATCCGCGGGACGGTCACGTTGACCGGCAACGATCGGTACGTGGTCCGGTGCATCGACGACTTCACGCCGGCCCTCCCGCCGGCGCTGCTGCAGCAGCGTGCGGGGGCCGTCGAGTTCCGAGCGTGCGGAGCCACCTTCCGAGTGCGGCGTGAAGAGGACGGGCGGGTGACGGCCGAGGTCACCAAGGTGATCCGACGTCCCTACACGGTGCAGGGTCCATGTGTGGAGACGCGGACCTACACCGACGGCACGGTTCGCTGCGTCCGCTACGAGAACGAGATCCGCTACCGCGACCAGACGCTGCGCACCCGGGTGGAACTCGAAGCGGTCGTGAGCATGGGGGGCTGACGACGTCGGTGGCTGGCCCCCGGTGGTTGCGCCCGCCAACTTGCGAGCGGCCCTCGCCGTTCCGTCTCCAGCACGAGGTCCGCCGATGTCCACCGGCCACGTCCGCCGATGCGCCGCCCGTCGTCTACTTTCGTCCTTCTCGACGGGCCTGACTCTGGTTGCCGGCGTCGTGTTCGTCGCGGCCTGCGCGGACGACAACGAGCCGCGTTCCGCCTCGGTGTCGCCGGCCATGTCACCCGACGAGGTGGCGGCCCTTCACGATCGCCTGCTGACGATCGACACGCACGACGACATCCCCTTCGACTTCGCCACCGACACGGTGGACGCGTACGACGGGGATCGTCAGGTCAGCATCACGAAGATGGAGGACGGCGGATTGGACGTCGGCTTCTTCATCGTCTACGTGGGGCAGACCGAGCGGACGCCCGAGAACATGGAGCGCGCCCGGGAACGCGCGATTCAGAAGTTCGAGGCGATCCACCGCATGACGAGCCGGTACCCCGACTTCATCGAGCTGGCCTACACGGCCGACGACGTCGAGCGGATCGTCGCCGACGGGAAGCTCTGCGCGGCCATCGGCATCGAGAACGGATTCGTCATCGGCCGGGATCTCGGACTGCTGCGCACCTATCACGACATGGGAGCGCGCTACATCACCCTCGCCCACGGCGGACACAACGACATCGCCGACTCGGCGACGCCGCGGGAGAGTCTCGGCGACGACCCGGAGGGTGAGCACCGGGGCATCAGCGCATTCGGCGAGACGGTCATCGCCGAGATGAACCGCATCGGCATCATGGTCGACGTCAGCCACATCTCGAAAGCGGCCATGATGGATGCGGTGCGACTGTCCCGGGCCCCGGTGATCGCGAGTCACTCCAGCACGCGCGCGCTGGCCGATCATCCGCGCAACCTGGACGACGAGCAGCTGCGCGCCCTCGCGGAGAACGGTGGGGTCGTACAGATCGTCGCCCTCGGCGACTACGTGAAGGTGCAGCCGCCGGAGGGTGGGTCCCCCGCGACGGTGGCGGACTTCGTCGATCACATCGACCACGCAGTCGACGTCGCCGGCCTCGAGCACGTGGGCATCAGCTCGGATTTCGACGGGGGCGGCGGCGTCGTCGGATGGAACGACGCCTCGGAGACGCTCAACGTGACCGCGGAGCTCGTCCTGCGTGGCTACACGGAAGCCGAGATCGCGCAGTTGTGGGGCGGCAACACCCTGCGGGTCTGGCGGGAGGCGGAGCGCGTCGCGGCAGAGCTCCATGCCGGCGGCTGAGGCGCCGCCACCGCGGCTCGAGGCCCGACCGATTCAGCCGCCCCGCTTGGTCCAGATGACGATGGCGCCGCACATGGCGTCCGGGCCGGCGAACTCGGGAGGGAGGGTGCCGGCCCCCCGGTAGACCTCGATGGCCTGGATGTCCATCGCCGGGACCATCGCGAGTTCCGGGAGCGCGGCGTTTTCCTCGGGCTGGTTGACCTGGACGCCGTCGATGTAGAGCACGGGCGGCAGCTCGCAGCGCCGGAAGTTCACGGTGTAGTCGAAGCGGTTCACCTTCCGGATGCGGGTGCCCGGCAGCTCGCGCAGGAGTTCGGCGACCGGTGGGTAGCCCCGGGCCTCGATCTGGGTGTCGAGGACGAAGGTCCCGCCCAGGCCGCGACTCATGCGGAACTGGAGCCCTTCCATCTGGCGGTACCAGGAGGGTGTGCGCGAGGTGACCTCGATCCCCTCCAGTGCGATCGCCTCGGGGGCCAGCGTCGCCCGCAACTCGTAGGCCTGACCGGCTTCGGCCCGAAAGAGCTTGCCGGAGGTCGCGTAGCTCAGGTGCGAGATCGCGAGTCCGGTCTCTCCGGGCGGGAGGTCGCGCAGCACGAACATGCCGTTCGCGTCGGTGGTGATCCTCCGCTCGGTCCCCACGACTTCGACCTCGGCCGACGGCACCGGCCGGCCGTTGTCCCGGTCGACCACGAAGCCGACCACCTGGGCCGTCTCCACGTCCGATCCGGTCCGGGCTTCGAGGGTGACGGCATCACGAACGGGCTGGACCGGTCGCACCTCCAGCAGCAGTCCGGCCACCGGTCCGTCGGGTCCCGACGCCAGCTGGGGGGCACTCGTCGCGTAGCCCGCCTTCTCGGCGATCAGAAAGACCTCTTCGATCCCCGTGTCCATGAACAGCTCGAAGCGTCCGTCCAGCCCCGTCGCGATCGGATCGCCGAGCGGGGCCCCCTGGGCCGAGAGCGCGGTCACCCGAGCGTCGGCGACGGGGGCACCTGCGGCGCCGTCCCACACCATCCCCGCCAGGCGTTGGGCCATCGC
>JAHHMJ010000559.1 GCA_018678395.1 Gemmatimonadota bacterium
GCCCGTCTGCGCGTCCGACATCTCGATTCCGGCCTCGCGCTGCCCCCGGTGCACGTCGGAGTTGGCGTACGCCTGACACTCGCCGTGTACGGTGCCTGAACTCCCCGAGATCTCGGCGTACCTCCGAGCCTTCGAGGACCGTATCGTCGGCCGGGCCCTCCAGCGGGTACGGCTGCGGTCCCCGTCGTTCCTGAGGACCTTTGATCCTCCGCTGTCCAGCGTCGAGGGGCGTGTCGTCGGCGGGGTTCGTCGTCTGGGCAAACGGGTCGTGTGGGCGCTCGAGGGAGACCTCTTCGTCGTCGTCCACCTCATGGTGACGGGACGCTTCCATCGTCGCGCCCCCGGGGTGGCTCTGCCGAAGAAGCACGCGCACGCGGCCTTCGACTTCGACGACGCGACCTACCTCGTGACCGAGCGTGGGAAGCAGAAGAAGGCGTCGCTGCACGTCGTGGCGGGCGAGGCCGGTCTCGCGGACCACGACCGGGGCGGTGTGGAGCCGCTCACCGCCACGCTGGAGGAGTTCGTCACCGCGGTGACGAGTGAGAACCGGACCTTGAAGCGGGCGCTGACCGATCCCCGCATTCTGAGTGGCATCGGCAACGCGCATTCGGACGAGATCCTGCACGCGGCGGGGCTGTCGCCGGTGCAGCGGACGCGCAACCTGACCCCGGAGCAGCTCTCGCGGCTGCGGGACGCGACGGTGACCAACCTCGACGAGTGGACACGTCGCCTGGCCGACGAGATCGGTGACCGCTTTCCCGAAAAGATCACGGCGTTTCACCCGGCCATGGCGGTCCACGGCCGCTACGGCGAGCCCTGCCCCGTCTGCGGGGACCCGATCCAGCGCATCGTCTACGCGAGTCGCGAGACCAACTACTGCGCGACCTGTCAGACCGAGGGACGGGTCCTCGCCGATCGCGCCATCAGCCGACTGCTCAGGGAGGATTGGCCGCGGACCCTGGAAGAGCTCGAGGAGCATCGCGAGTCGCGTCGACGACCGTAGGCCCGGGCGGTCGAGGGGCTTTCTCCGACGAGGGATGCGGCGCGATGTTCGAACGGAGCCGCATCTCCCTCCCGACTCCCGGTGACTCATGACGGATGCCGAACTCGAGCAGCTGCGCTTTCCGATCGGCCGCGTCCACCCCCGCAGCGACCTGACGAGCGCAGACCGGCGCACGCTGCGCGACCGCATCGCCGACGCGCCGGCGCAGCTGCGGTCGGCCGTTGCAGGGCTCGGACGCGAGCAGCTCGACACACCGTACCGGCCGGACGGATGGACGGTGCGGCAGGTCGTTCACCACGTCCCCGACAGCCACATGAACGCGTTGATCCGCTTCAAGCTGGCGTTGACCGAAGAGGTGCCCACGATCAGGCCGTACGATGAGGCGGCGTGGGCCCTCCTGTCCGACGGGCTGGACGACGACATCGAGACCTCGCTCACGCTGCTCGAGGCGGTTCACGCGCGGTGGCTGCGGGTGATCGACGCCATGACGGAGGCCGACTTCGGCCGCGAGCTCGTGCATCCGGAGATCGGCAGGATCACTCTCGACACCCTGCTCCAGATCTACGCGTGGCACGGGCCGCACCACGTCGCCCACGTCACCAGCCTGCGGAAGCGCAACGGATGGTGAACGCTTCGAGCCAAGGCCGTATCGTCAGCCTCAACGTCGGTGTCGTCGAGGAGATCGAGTGGAAGGACCGGGTCTTTCGCACCGCGATCAGGAAGCGCCCGGTGGAGGGCCGCCGGCACGTCGGCCCGCTCGGTGTGCAGGGCGACGCTCAGGGGAATCGCCGGGTTCACGGCGGCGTGGACAAGGCGCTCTACGGATATGCCGCCGAGCACCACGACTTCTGGGAAGAGGTGTTCGGGCGCCCCGTCGTGCCGGGGGACTTCGGTGAGAACCTGACGCTGGCCGGCCTCGTCGAGGACGACGTCCGTATCGGCGATCGCTTCCGGGTCGGTGTCGTGCTGCTCGAGGTGTCCGAGCCGCGCCAGCCGTGCTCCACCTTCGCCGCGGTCCACCGCCGCTCGGACCTTCCGCGCATCTTCGCCGATGCCGGATGGCCCGGGATCTACTTCCGCGTGCTCGAAGACGGAGAGGTCGGGCCGGGCGACGCGGTCGAGCGCGTGCATCGGGATCCGGCCGGATGGACGGTGCGCCGTGTCTTCGATCTCGTGATGGGCAAGGCGCCGCTCCCCGAGGATCTGGGCGAGCTCCTGGCCCTTCCGACGCTTGCCGAGTCCACTCGGGCCGCCCTGGTGCGCCGCGCGGAATCGACGACCGAGGAGGGCGGTTCGACGAGCGCCTAGGTCTCGATCGGGCGCGCGCTCGGATCCTCGGTCTCGTCGACGCCCTTGTCGTCCTCCATCAGGAAGACGCCCACCGGGCGGACGGCCATGATGCATCCGGGGAAGGTGGGCTGTGCAGCGGATGATGGCTCATGCGGGGATCTCCATTTCAGCGTGGGCGACGAGGACACAACTTCCGCCGACCCGAACCCGCGTCGGTCGGCCCGCCTCGACGCGCACGTCGAGCGCGAGGCGCGAGGGGCGACCCATCTCGATCCCCTGCTGCACCTGCCACGACGCATCCCCCGTATCGGTGAGGAGGCGCCGCCCCAGGTAGCCGCCCAGCGCCGCGCACGCGCTTCCCGTCGCCGGATCCTCGGGGACACCGATCTCGGGCGCGAACATGCGGACGTGGAGGTGGACCCGGGAGTCCCTCGCCGGTGCCACCACGTAGACGAAGGTGGCCGGTGGATCCGTGCCGAGAAGCCGAGCCCGAGCCGGCTGGTCGAGCCGCGCCCGCCCCGCGGCCTCGGCGGATCGGACCGGGACCACGACGAAGGGAAGGCCCGCCGAGGCGAAGGCGGGTTCGAGCGGGCCGGTCTGGCCGACGAGGCCCTCGGGCAGCCCCACGTCCTCGGCCTCCAGCCCCAACATCGGCGCGAGGTCGAGCGGCGATGCGGGGAGCGGCCACTCGATGTGATCGGCCGCGGTGGTCAGGCGTGCAGAGGTGGGCCGTCCCTCGACGCGGTTCACCTCGACCGCCACCGGTCCCACACCCTCTTCGAGCACGATGTGGACGGGCGCGTCGTGATCCGCGTCCCGCGGCGTGGCGACGGTGCCCGAGGCAACGAGCCACCAGGCGGTTCCCACGGTGGGATGCCCGGCGAAGGGCACTTCCGCGCCCGGGGTGAAGATGCGCACGCGCTTCGTGCCCGCCGAGGTCTTCGGAGGGTAGACGAAGACGGTCTCCGACAGGTTCAGTTCGCGCGCGATCGAGCCGAGGTGCCGCTCGGGAATCCGGTCGGCGTCGGGGAAGACGGCCAGCGGGTTGCCCCCGAAGAGCGTATCGGTGAAGACGTCGAGGGTTACGTATCGAGCACGCATGATCCAACCGAGCGGGTGGGGCTGGCGAAGGCCGCGGTGAGTTCGTGGAGAGCGCCGGCAGGCTACCCCGGCCGGCGTCCGTACGATAGTGTCACGGGCCGTGCTTCGCTCCGTCCGCGCCGAGATCCCCGACGACGCCGTCGGCTTCCCCCTGGGCCTGCCCTTTCTCAGGGAGATGGGCGAGGTGCGCCTGTCTCCGACCGTCACCCTTCTGGCCGGACCGAACGGTTCGGGCAAGTCGACCTTCCTCGAGGCGTTGGCGATCGAGTGCCGACTTCCCGGGATAGGGCGGGCCGCGCCCGGGTCCGACACGACGCTCGACGATGTCGCGCCCCTCGCTCGGGCCCTGCGGCTGGCGTGGGATCGACGCACGCGACGCGGGTTCTTTCTTCGGGCGGAGGACGTGTTCGGCTTCATCCTCGACCTGAGGAAGCAGCGCCGCACCCTCGAATCGGAGCTGCGCGCGGCCGAGGTGCGCCTCGAGGGATCGTCGGAGTATGCGCGTCGGCTGGGCCTGGGGCCTCTACGGGGGTCCATCGGAGCGCTCGCCGCGCGGTATGGCGAAAATCCCGACGCGCGCTCGCACGGCGAGACCTTCCTGCACCTCTTCCGTGAGCGGCTGTCGCCGAACGGGCTGTATCTGCTGGATGAGCCGGAGGCGGCGCTCTCGCCGGAGAGTCAGCTCGCGTTCGTCACGATGCTCTCGGACGCCGTGAGCGACGGCTCGCAGTTCATCATCGCCACGCATTCGCCCCTTCTGCTCGCGCTGCCGGGGGCGACGCTTCTCGACTTCGACGAGAACCGGATCCGGGAGTCGCGGTGGGAGGATCTCGCGTCGGTCGAACTCTGGCGCGGCGTGCTCGAGGCGCCCGAACGCTACCTCCGTCACGTGTGGACCCCCGGCCGGCACGACGACTGACGCCTGCTACGGCGAGGGGGCGGGCGGGAACCTGGACCTGCCTTCGTGGATACGTGGGGCACACCCCTGTCGCGGAGCCCTCCCATGCTGTTCAAGAAGAAGCGTCCCTGGGACACGATCCCCTCGTCCGAGATCACGCCGGAGTCCCTCTACGTCGATCGACGCCAGTTCATGGGCGCGTCGATGGCGTTCGCGGCGGGTGCCGTCGTCCGTCCGGACTCGGTCGGTGAGGCCGCGCGGCGTCTCGGTCTGCACCAGGATCCCGAGGTCGGGCCGGTGACGTACGGCGAGAACCTGCGGGAGGACCTGAACACCTGGGAGCAGGTCACCACCTACAACAACTTCTACGAGTTCGGCACGCGCAAGCAGGATCCGGCCCTCTACTCGGGCGACTTCCAGCCGGAGCCGTGGACCGTCGAGGTGACGGGCGCCGTGAAGAACGCCGGCACCTACTCCGTCGAGGACCTCGCGCCCGCCGATCGAATCGAGGATCGCATCTATCGGCTGCGGTGTGTGGAGGCGTGGTCGATGGTGATTCCGTGGCGTGGCGTGGCGCTGCGGGACGTCATCTCCCGGCTGGAGCCCACGGCCGACGCGAAGTACGTCGCATTCGAGACGGCGGTGCGCCCTTCCGAGATGCCGGGGGTGCGCCGGCCTATTCTCGACTGGCCCTACCGCGAGGGGCTTCGGATCGACGAGGCGGCCAACGAACTCACCTTCCTGGCGACCGGACTGTACGGGCGGGACGACCTGCCCAACCAGAACGGGGCGCCGCTCCGGCTCGTGGTGCCGTGGAAGTACGGATTCAAGAGCATCAAGTCGATCGTCCGCATCTCGTTCGTCGAGGAGCAGCCCTACACCACGTGGAAGGCGTCCGCGCCCAACGAGTACGGGTTCTACGCGAACGTGAACCCCAACGTGGATCACCCCCGTTGGAGCCAGGCCCGCGAGCGTCTGCTGCCCTTCGGCCGCCGCGAGACGGACATGTTCAACGGTTACACCGAGATGGTCGAGCACATGTACCGCGGCATGGATCTCAACCGCTGGTACTGACGCTGCGCGCCGGTTCGCACGAGCCCCCACACCGAACGCCCTCGTGAGCGCACGGGCGCGCGCCGTCGCGCTGAAGACCGTCGTCTGGGCGGTTTGTCTCGCTCCGCTCGTGTGGAGCGTGTGGCGGTTCGTGCGCGGCGAAGCTTCGGTCGATCCCGTCGAGGAATGGCTTCACCGCTCCGGGAAGACCGCGGTGCTGATCCTCGTGGCGTCTCTTGCAGTCACACCGCTGCGCCGCTGGTTCGCCTGGAACGTCCTGCAGAAGTCGCGACGGCTGCTCGGGCTGTTCGCGTTCTTCTACGCCGTGGCACACGTGGGGGTCTATCTGTACTTCGAGCAGGGCCTCGCCTGGTCGTTCATATGGGAGGACGTGGTCGAGCGCCCGTTCATTCTGTCCGGGACGCTGGCCTTCGCGCTTCTCGTTCCCCTCGCCGTCACGTCGACGAAGGGCTGGATTCGGCGACTGGGCCGCAACTGGGTGCGACTGCACCGCCTGGTGTACGTGGCAGCGGCGGCCGCGCTCCTCCACTACACGTGGGGACAGAAGGCCGACATTCGCGACCCGCTGTTGGTGGCGGCCGTGCTGGCTGCCCTGATGGCTGCGCGGGTGTGGTGGTCGGTTCAGAAGCGTTCCCGGGGCGGATCGAGGGTGCGGCCCGGGTCGGCGGCCGGCTGAGGCCGTTGCCTCGTCGACCGGGGTGTGGAAGCTTCCGAAGTCCATTTCCGCCTCTTCGCCGCACGCCATGCTCCGCTCACTCGACCGACTTCGTGCTGGATCTTCCCTGCTGGGACTCGTCGTTCTCGCCGCCTGTGGAGGCGCTCCACCGCCCTCCGCACCCGCTCCCGTGAGCGGCCCGGCTGCGCCCGCGGAGCCCCCGCCCCTGTCGGAGGGGAGCGATTTCGTCGTGTATCGGGCCGATGGCGCGCCCGCCTCGTTCGACGAGATCATCGCCGCCGCCGCCTCCGTCGACGTCGTCTTCGTCGGTGAGGAGCACAACGATCCGATCACGCACCGCGTCCAGGCGCAAATTCTCCAGCAGGCGTTCGTGACCCAGACCGCGACCCGTCCGGTCGTGTTGTCGCTGGAGATGTTCGAGCGGGACGTGCAGTACGTGGTCGACGAGTACCGGGCGGGGCTGATCACCGAGGACCACTTCCGCCGCAGTTCGCGCCCCTGGGACAACTACGAGAGCGACTACCGGCCGATGGTCGAGTTCGCGATCGCGCACGATCTGGAGGTGGTGGCCGCGAACGCTCCCCGGCGCTACGTGAATCGTGCCTCCCGGCTCGGGCGGGACAGCCTCGACACTCTGGGACCCGAGGCGCGGCGTCACCTGCCGCCGTTGCCGTACCCGGAGGCGTCGGACGACTACCAGGCCGAGTGGGATGCCCTGATGGGTGGGGCCGCTGGACACATGCCGGGCAGCCCGATCGACGGCCAGACGCTCTGGGACGCGAGCATGGGGCATGCGGTCGCCACGGCGCTCGACCGCCAGTCGGGAGCGCTGGTCGTGCACATGGCCGGCGGCTTCCACGTCGAGAACGGGACCGGTACGCCCGAGGCGCTCGAGCACTACCGTCCGGGTACGCGCGCCCTGATCGTCGCAGCGCGGCCTGCGGCGGATCCCACCACGTGGGATGCCGAGCGCTGGGCGGGGTTGGGCGACTTCGTGGTGCTGACCCGAGCGCCGGAGCGGTGACCTCGAGGGTCCACGACCTGCCGCTGGGCGGGGTCGCGCTGGCCGTCCTCGCTGTAGCGGCGGCCGGACGTGTCGACATCCCCATCCCCGGCAGCCCCGTTCCGCAGAGCCTCCAGACTCTGGCGGTGGTCGTCGTCGGGGGCGCGCTCGGAATGCGCTGGGGTGGAGTCGCGCTCCTCGCCTATCTCGCGCTGGGTGCGCTGGGTCTGCCGGTGTTCGCCGGCGGTGCCGCCGGGGCGAGTCATCTGATCGGCCCGACTGCGGGATACCTCGTCGGGTTCGTGGTCGCCGCGGCCGGCGTCGGAGCCTACGGCGATCGGGCCGGATGGTCGCGCCTCGGGTCCGCTCTGCTCGTCCTGGTGCTCGCGCACGGGGCGATTCTCCTGCTCGGGTGGACCCGGCTGTCGGCGTCGCTGGGCGCGGGTCAGGCGTGGGCCGTGGGCGTCGGGCCGTTCTGGTTCGGGGGTATCGCCAAGTCGCTGGTCGGAGCGGCGCTGCTCGTGTGGACCCCGCTCGGTGCGGATGCCGCTGCGCCCGGCCGGGATGGGGACGCGTCCCGGTAATGGACGCGCGCGTCGGGCGTTAGACGAACAGGGCTCGCCGGCGGCGAGCATGGGGTCTCGAGACGATCACGGAGGCACGGCGATGCGGAGTCCGAAGACGCGGTGGCGGAGCAGGGCGTGGCTGGGTGCGTTCGTACTGGTGTTCGGGTCGATCGCGGCGCCCAGGGCGCTGACGGCGCAGGACGCCGCCGACGCGGCGGCCACGGAGCGGGCTGCCTGGCCCTGCCGAGACGACGGGGCGTCGCGCGAGTTCGACTTCTGGATCGGGACGTGGGACGTCTACGTCCAGGGGCAGCAGGCGGGAACCAACGTGGTCGAGCCCATGTTGGGCGGCTGCGCCCTGCTCGAGAACTGGACGAACGTTCGGGGCCGCGAAGGCAAGAGCTTCAACTGGGTCGACCGGGTGACGTTTCGGACGCCGCGCTGGAGACAGATGTGGGTGGACGACTCGGGGAACACGCTGGACTACTACGACGGGCACTACGACGACGGTGCGATGCGCTTCACCGGCCACACCTTCTCGCCGGCGGGCGACAGCATCCCGCAGAAGCTGGTCTTCTACGACGTGCACCCGGACACGGTGCGCCAGGTATTCGAGCAGTCCAACGACGAAGGGGAGAGCTGGGTCGTCACCTTCGACGGTCTCTACGTGCGCCGGCGCTGAGGCTCAGCCCCCCTGAGCTTCCAGCAGCGCGCGCATCTCCGCGAAGCGCGCCCGGTCGGACTCCGCGACGGGCGGATACGCGAGCGGTAGGCTCTTGAGCGTGTCGACGACGATGCCGGCGACGGTCGCCCGCATGTAGTCCTTGTCGTCGGCGGGAACGGCGTACCACGGCGCCCATGGACGCGACGTCGCCGACAGCGCCGCCTCGTAGGCGTCCATGTAGGCGTCCCAGTGCCTGCGCTCCTCGACGTCCCCCACGTTGAACTTCCAGTTCTTGTCCGGCTCGTCGAGCCGCGCGAGAAAGCGCTGGCGCTGCTCCTCGCGGGAGACGTTCAGGAAGAACTTGACCACCACCGTGCCCGTGTCGGCGAGGTGGCGCTCCCAGGTCTCGATCGCGCTCAGGCGCCGACTCCAGAACGCCTCGGTCCCCGGTTCGGCGACC
Source organism: Gemmatimonadota bacterium (assembly GCA_018678395.1). Classification (GTDB taxonomy): domain Bacteria; phylum Gemmatimonadota; class Gemmatimonadetes; order Longimicrobiales; family Gaopeijiaceae; genus Gaopeijia. The sequence continues at coordinate 8,736 of JAHHMJ010000559.1, forward strand.
GGCAGGTTCTGGCCGGCCAGATACTCGGGATGAACGCGGACGACGAGGACCTCCTCGTAGTGGCTGCGGTTGAACACCCCGATGCGCCCGCGTTCCGGCAGACGTCGCGCCACACGCCACAGGAAGTCGTGGTCGAGCTCCTCGCTCGACGGCTTCTTGAACGAGAAGACCTGGCAGCCCGCCGGATTCGTGCCGCGGAGGACCTTGCGGATCGTACCGTCCTTTCCGGCCGCGTCCATCGCCTGGAAGACGAGGAGCAGGGCATAGCGGTTGTGTGCGTACAGGACGCGCTGCAGATCGGCCAGCTCCTCGTTGAGGTCGTCGAGATGGTCCTCGAGCTTCTTCTCCGAGGGGGCGTCGACCGGAGGCGCCTGTGGGGCGTCGGCCAGGCGGAAGGAGCCGTCGAACGGAACGAGGTAGGGCGAGGGGACGGGGTGCATGGCAGAGTCGGGGCGGGGGCCGAGGCGAGAGCGCCGAGCGCTCGCTGGAAGGACGGGATGATAGCTCTCGGCGGTGCGGCGCCACAAACCGTCCGCCCGGGACGAGCGGCGCGTGCCCCCGTCGGTGCGGCACGGTGCGGGGCCCGCCGTGTACGCCCGCACATGGCGCGATTCAAGCCCCTGCTCTTCATCGTAGGCATCAGCCTCGTATCTGCGGTCACCCTGCGCCTCCTCGTGGGGCGGATCGAGCAGGCGATGCGTCCGGGGGCGGCCGCTCCCGTCCGGCCGGATTCCGCCGAGATGGACCGACGCTTCGTGGGCTGTGGCCACTTCCGGTTCGTCCTCGACTCCCTGGGCTACCGGACCGGGCAGTGGCCGGCGGAGGTGGACTCCGGTCTGGCCGCGACACGCGTGGACGCGACCTTCCTGGCGCGGGATGGGCGGATTCTCGCCGCGGGCGAGGGAAGTCCGGGCCCCGAGCTGGGGGATTACCGCATCGTCGCGGACACCGTCTACGTCCGGCTGGGGCCGCAACCGGGTGGGTTTCGGGCGCGGCTGGGCACGGTCGGGGATTCTCTCGGCGGGCGGCTCGAGGCGTCCACCCGTCTCGAACCGATGCCGGTGGTCGGGCGTCTCTTCCTCGCGCGGCCGGTCCCGATTCCCACCGCGTGCCGGAGCGGCTGACGCAGGCGCCGGCTACCAGCGCGCGATCGGGATCCCCACCTGGAGGGCCACGAGCTGCGAGCGGAAGTCGTCCACGCTCGTGAACCGAATCTCGAGGCCGGTGCCGACCCGACCGCGGCCGCCCCCTCCCAGAAGCCCGACGATCGTATAGCCGACTCGGCTCTCCCGGACTCCCTCCGAGTCGAAGCTCCGCTCGAAGACGGAGTTGAGAAGTGCCGCGCCCGCGCCGATCCAGACACCCGGCGATGCCTGGACGAGCAGTTCGCCCGTCGCTCTCCGCTCGGTGATTCCGTCGAGGAAGGTGAGGTCTCCGGTGACCTGCAGGGCCACGCGCCGCACGATCGACGAACGCGCGTAGGCTCCGAGAAGCGGCGCGTCCGAACGGAAGTCGTACCCGGCCCGTCCGCCCAGCTCGAAAGCCCTCGCGACGGGACCGTTGCCCGGGCCGAACTGGGCGGCGGCGGGCGCCGCGAAGATGCCGGAAGACAGGAAGGTGGACAGCGCCAGCCCGAAGGCGAGGGGGAGGCGGCTCGGTCGGAGCGGGAAGCGCGTCGGGCGGGATGGGCGGGGGGTCATGTGCGGGGTCGCGGAGGGGGAAAGGGGCTCTGTCCTAACCCCCGGCGGGAGCTGCGGGATCCTCGACGTGCCCGCAGCGCATGGACCCACCAGCCTGCCACACCGACGACGAGTACGACCGCGAGGGCGCGGCCCCACTCCGGCGGGCCACCCCAGGCCGCGACGGCGCGGGGCGTGGACAGACCGTAGTAGGAGCCGATCGCGAGAGCGGCCAGCGTCGGGAGGGCCACGCTCCAGGAGAGGCGCGTCCAGTGCACCACGGCCGCCGCACCGAGCCACGAGATCGCGGAGCCGACCGCGAGCGTCGCGATGAGGCGCGCGGCTCCCGCCTCGGCTCCCGTAGCGACGAAATACGCGACGATGAATCCCGGGAAGGCCGCTGCGAAGCCACCGAACGGTGTGGCCAGCCACCGGGTGCCCTCCCGGCGCGGTCCCAGCAGCTGGGGCACGGCGGTACGCGTCGACAGATCCAGACATCCGCGAGGCGTGCAGCCCGAGCACTGGGGACAGCGGTCGTCCGCGATGCGGACCAGCGGCTGCATCCCGTAGAGGCGCTCGACGGGCAGCAGCGGACAGAGTCGGTTGCAGAAGCCGGCGCGCCGAACTCCGCGACGACCCGCAACCACGGCGACGACGACCAGGCCTGCCAGGAGCAGTCCCGTGGCAGCGGCCCACTCCTCCAGCCCGGCGCCCCGCCAGGCGACCAGCGCTACGAGAGGCGGGATGCCGGCTGCCCCTGCGGACAGCACTCGGGCGTCCGTGCGGCCGGACACCTCGGGCCCGTCCGACCCCATGCCGAGCGTCGCCAGCGGACAGACGTTCCGCCAGAGACTCGGGTGGACCAGGAAGGTCGCGGGGAGGAGGGGGACGATCCCCCACCAGAACAGCGTCGTGGACGCTGCGGGGAAGAGCAGGAGACCGATCCCGAGGGCGGCCAGGGCCGCGAGTGTCACTCGCCGGCCGGCGCTCCAGATCGGTCGTGCCTCCATCGAAGATCAGTCCCCGCCGAGCGTCAACTCGAGTCGCGCGCTCAGGGCACGGAGCTCCTCGAGGGCGGAGCCGACGTCGGGGTCGTATGCGGTCATGGCCTCGAGAAGATCGTCTTCGAACCCGGCGATCGTCGACGCGACGTCCGGGAGCTCCAGGGCTTGCCCCTCCGCCGCCCGGGCTCGTTGGCGCAGCGCCTCGAACTCCGCCTGGACGGTACGCAGTACGCTCGTGTTGCCGCCGGCCCGCGCGACCTCCACCCTCCGCTGCAGCTCGGGCATCCGCGTCTGGATGATCTGACGGAGACCGGGGTCCACCTCGTAGGACCGCGCCTCGACCAGTTCGGCGATCGCCGCGCGCCGTTCAGTCAGCTCCGGCGATGCCTCCAGCGCCTGACTCTGTACGGCGGTCACCCGTGTCTGGAGTTCCTGGTAGCGCTGCAGCTGGGCGGGTACGGAGTCCTCCGGAATCCGCACCGGCTCCGGGACCTCCTGGGCCGCAGAAGGGACGCCGGCCGCCAGAAGGAAGATCGGCGCAAACCGGAAGACGAAGCGGGACGAGAACGACATGCAGACTCCCGTGGAGGGTCGCGGGCGCGAGCCCCGGACCCCCTCGGGGTCGGCGCGCGTCGGAAGGATCAGAGGCGGCCGTCGGCGAGCGCGCGCAGGACGTCCATGGTGGTGACGATTCCCTGCAGGCGGCCGTCTTCGACGACCACGGCCCGGTGGATCCGCCCCCGGACGAGGAACTCGGCCAGGTCTTTCACGCCGGCCGTGAGCGGGAGGGTGAACGTCACCGGGGTCATGATGTCGGACACCGTCAGCTCGTCCATGGGTCCATCGCCGTGCGCCACGCCCCACTCCGGTGCCAGCAGCGGCGCATCCTCGGGAAGGAAGTAGTCGCTGAGCACGTCGGGGTTGTCGTCTTCGGGGTCAGCCTCTGCGCCGGCGACGGCCGTGCCGCGTGCCCAGAGTCGAGGGAGTCCCACGTTGGCGTCCCGTTCCTCGGCGGCGAGCCGGACGATATCGGACGACGAAACCACGCCGAGGACGTCACCGGATGGTCCGACGACGGGCACCCCGCTGATGCCGGCGTCGGCGAGGATACGCGTGAGTTCGCGCACGGACGTTTCGGCGCCTACCGAAACGACGTCGGTCTGCATCAGGTCGCGGACAGTGAGCATGGTGGATTCACGGTTGGGGAACTGAGTAGAGGCGGGAGTCAGTCTGACGCGGGCCGGCGGACGAGCACGGGCACGTGTACGCTGCGGATGACCTTGTCGGTCGTGCTGCCCAGCAGGGCGCGCTGCAGCCCCCCGCGACCATGAGTCGCCATGACGACCATGTCGGCGTCCTCCTCCTCGACCACGCGGGCGATGGCGTGCCCGGGTTGGGCGTCGACCTTGACGAAGGTCCGCACGCGGAACCCCTCGGCCTGCAGGCTCTCTGCCGCATCGTGAAGGTATCGGTGTGCGACCGATTTGGCCTCGTCGACGATCTGCTGGTTCATCTGTACCGTATGTGGCAGATACGGTGACGCGATCTCGACCGGGTAGGCGACGATCCGCACCAACAGCAGTTCCGCATCGAAGAGCTTCGCCAACCCCTTCGCCAGATCCAGCTCGGTCTCGGAGAGCGGGGATCCGTCCAGCGGCACGAGAATCCGCCCGAAGGTGAGGTCGTCGCCCGGCGTCACTCCCCCGTCCTCGTCCGGACGGACGAGCAGCACGGGCTGATGGGCGTGCCGCAGGAACGCGTCGGCCGTGCTGCCGAGCCAGGCCCGAGTCAGCGCCCCACGGCCGTGGGTCGCCATGACGATGAGATCGGCTTTCACCGAATCGGCGCGCAGCGTCAGACAGTCGACCACCCGGCCCGAGCCGACCCACGCGTCCACCGGCCCTCCCGCGTGCGCGGCGGCGCGAGTGCCCACCTTGCCCACGTAGTCCTCCGACCAATCCCAGGCGGCCGACTCCCACTCGTCGTAGGAGAAGCTGGGCACCGGCTCGTGAACGGTGGCGAGGTGGACGGCCGCGCCGGTGGCGCGACTCAAGGCCAGTCCCGGACCGAGTGCGGATTCGGCGAAGCGTGAGCCGTCGAGGGGAATCAGGATCGAGGTGAACATGGTCTTCTCCGCGAAGAGCGTCAGCGGTCCGGAAGGGCTGTGTGCAGCAGATCGTGCGAAGGGTCGGTGGGGGGTTCGGTCAGGGCCCAGGGGAGGTCGAGACGTACTCGCGTCCCCCGCCCGCGAGCGGAACGGATCTCCAGGTGACCGCGCACGTAGTCGGCGCGCTCGTGCATGCCGACCACGCCCAACCGGGAGTCGGTGGTGGGCTCGGCCGCCGCCGGATTGAAGCCGATGCCGTCGTCCTCGACATCGGCGCGGAAGCCGTCGTGAAGGGTGCTGAACCGGACCTCCACCCGCGAAGCCTGGGCGTGAAGCACCGCGTTGTTGAGCCCCTCCTGGACGATCCGGAACAGGGCCAGGCGCGCGCCGGGGCCGAGATCCTGCTCGGGCAGGTCCCCGTCGAGCGTGATCGGGACGCCGGATTTCTCGGACAGACCCCGGGCGTGCGCCTCCAGGGCGGCCCGCACACCCAACTCGTCGAGCTCGGGCGGGCGGAGGCGGCGTGCCACGGAGCGGACTTCCTCGAGAGCCCGTCGCACCTCGGCCACGACTTCCTCGAGAACCGGGTCGGGGTCACCCTCGGTGAGCGCCCGTCGCAGTACGCGGAGGCGAATCAGTACCCCGGCGAGGGTCTGCGCAGTGCCCGCGTACAGTTCGTGGGCGACCTGCTCGCGTTCCCGTTCCTCGGCGGCGAGCACCCATTGCGACAGCACCCGCTGATTGACCCGATCGTCGGCGAGGGTGTCGAGCATGTCGTTGAACACGTGCCCGAGCTGCTCGAGCCGGAGGTCCGAGAGCGCCGAGCTCGGCGCTCGGGCCGACCAGTCGCCCTCGCCGACCCGTCGAGCGGTCTCGGTAAGGGCGTGAATGGGCCACAGTACCACGTGCACGATCCAGGCCGACAGCGCGACGGTGACCAGCGGGCCGCCGACCACGAGGCCCAGGAGCGCCCACTCCGAATCGGCGGCCGGAAGCGCCGCGTGGATGAACACTATTGCGACCAGCAGCAGGACGAACTGGGCGAGGAACAGCTTCCAGAACAGGGGTGCCCGCAATACCGTCCCGACCCACCCGTCGTCGTCGTCGGGGCGGTGCGTGCGCGCGCGAACGCGCGCTCGAATCACGGGCCGTACGTCCGGCGGCATGAGCCGAAGCCTCGAAGGAGGAGGGAGCCGCCCGGCGCGACCCCTCGCGGCGCGGGCGGATGTGCCTAAATTGAGGGGGGGCTCCCGAGCGCGTCTGTCGGAGCCCGTCCCCCACCTCTGTGGGGGATTCACCCACACCCTCCCTCCCCGGCCGGTCTCTTGTCCCTCCAGAGTCAGAACTACCAGGCGATCTTCGAACGGTCGCCCGACGGTATCCTGCTCGTCGATGCCGAAGGCGTGATCCGCGAGGCCAACTCCATGGCCCAGCAGCTCTTCGGGTACCAACGAGACGAACTCGAGGGGATGTCGGTCGATCGTCTCGTTCCCCCGCACGTGCGCCCTGATCATGGGTCTCACCGGGATCGGTACAGCCGTGCAGCCGCGGTTCGGCCGATGGGGATCGGTATGGAACTCCGCGCGGTGCGCAACGGCGGCATCGAGTTTCCCGTCGAGATCTCGCTGGCGCCGATCGATGGACCGGACGGCAATACGTGGACCGTGGCGACGGTGCGTGACGTCTCGCTGCAGAAGCGTCTCCGCGATTTCGGTGCTGGCGCGCTGCGGGCATCCGAGGAAGAACGGGCGCGCATCGCCCGCGACCTCCACGACGATACGGCGCAGCGACTCGCCACGGTGCTCGTGCGCTTGAGGCTCCTCGAGAACGAAATCGAGGCGGACGAGGCGATGGCGCGCATCGACGAGATCCGGACGGCTCTGCAGGACACCGTCGAGGGGATCCGCCGTATCGCGCGAGGGCTGCGCCCACCCGAACTGGAGGATGCGGGTCTCGAGTCGGCGCTTCGATCGCACACCCGCATGCTCCGGGAGGGTCGCGGTGTCGATGTCCTTCTCGACGTCCACGCGGTCGACGAGTACCTGACGCAGGATGGGCGCCTGATTCTCTACCGGATCGTCCAGGAGGCGCTGAACAACGTCGTGCGCCACGCGGGAGTCCCACAGGCCCGGGTGACGATTCGCCACGAGGATGGACGGATCACCGGTATCGTGGAGGACCAGGGCACGGGGTTCTTCCCCCAGCATCTGGCGCTCGAAGGTCGCGGTCTCGGACTCCTCGGCATGCAGGAACGAGCGGTCATGCTCGGTGGCAGCGTCGCGGTCGAATCGCTGCCGGGGCAGGGCACGCGCGTTCGACTGGACATCCCCGTCGAGATCGAGCGGGAGGTCGGGAGTGTCTGAAGTCCGCATTCTGCTCGTCGACGATCATGCGATGTTCCGGGCCGGAATCCGCGCGCTCCTCGAATCCGAGGAGCGTCTGACCGTCGTCGGGGAAGCGGCCACGGGCGACGACGCGGTCGACGAGGTCCGGGCGCTCAAGCCCGACGTGGTCGTGATGGACCTGTCCATGCCGGGCTCGAACGGGCTGGAGGCGACCCGCCGGATCGCGGCGTTGGGACTCGACACGCGGGTACTGGTGTTGACGGTGCACGCCGAGGAGGAGTACCTGGTCCCGGTCGTCGAAGCCGGAGCGAGCGGCTACCTGACCAAGACCAGCGCCGACCGCGACCTCATCGAGGCGATTCGGATCGTCGCGCGCGGCGAGGTCTTCCTGCCGCCCAAGGCCACCCGGCTCCTGTTGCAGCAGTACAAGTCGGCCGAGCAGAATCCCGATTTGATCGGCCTGCACGAGCTGAGCAGCCGCGAGCAGGAGGTGCTCGCGTTGACCGCCGAGGGATTCAGCTCTCGCGAGATCGGCAAGAAGCTGTTCATCTCGCCCAAGACGGTGGATACGTACCGGGCGCGGATCATGGACAAGCTGAGGCTCAACCACCGTTCCGAGCTGGTGCGGTTCGCTCTCCGGGTGGGCCTGCTCAAGGAGATGTAGTCCGGTTGTAGGGGACTCCCCTACAACCAACCCCGCACACTCCCCTACAGATGCTGTCGTGGCGCGGTCGTACCCTACGTACGATCGTCGCCCCTCCTACACCGGTATCATGGTCACCTCGCTGGGCGCAGCCGCGCTCGCCGGCCTCGTCGGAAGTCCGCATTGCATGGGCATGTGCGGTAGCTTCGCGCTCGCCTGTGGGGGCGGGCGCCGGGG
>JAHHMJ010000449.1 GCA_018678395.1 Gemmatimonadota bacterium
GTCGAGAAGGAGTCGATCGAAGCGGCCGCGGTCCACCAGAAGTCCGCCCGCTCCCGGGTCGGTTCTTTCGGTGGGGCCCTGGTCCCAATCCACGTGCACCATGCTGACCGGCTGAAAGCCAGCCGCCTCTATGGGGGTTCGCGCTCCGGTGACCTCGAGCAGGGGCAGGACGCCCGGGCTCAGGGACTCGCCGAGGCGCCGGCGCGGAAACGACGCACGCTCCACGAGGCACACCGCGTGTCCGAGTTGAGCCAGGCGGGCAGCCAGGGTCGAGCCGGCGGGACCGCCCCCGATGACGCAGACGTCGACGTGCTTGGCCATTCGCCCGGTCCGCCTACGCCGATCCGACGGGGGCCGCCTCGAGCCTCAGATAGGTCTCCAGGCAGTAATGCAGCCAGCCGCGGATGTAGTCGCAGGCCGGGCGTCCGCGCGCGATGACCTCGTGGTGGCAGCCTCCGCCGCACAGGTAGCGGGCCCAGCACGATCGGCACGGTTCCTGGCGGTTCACGTGCCGCTCGGCCAGCCACTCGCCCTGGCGCACCCGGTCGACGCCGACGTCGAGCGTCCCCATGGCCCCCGCCTCGTCGCCCACGAAGCGGTGGCACGCCGCCAGGTCTCCATCGGCCGACACGCCGAGGTATCCCGCGCCCGCACCGCACGGATACGGCCGGTGCGTGCCGCGCCGGATCTCCTTCATGGCGTTCAGCATGTTGGCGAACGGGTAGCGCCGGCCCGCGAGGGTGTGGCGCTCGAACGCGCGTCCGCATGCGATCATCCCGTCCAGCATGACCTCGAGGTCGTCCGCCCCCAGCTCGCCCTGTCCGGTGGGGGACGCGAGCAGCGGAGAGAAGCCGACGCTGTGGAATCCCGCCTCGATGAACTGGTCGAGCGCCTTCGGCAGGTCGAGGTTCGCCGGCGTCACCGTCACGCGGGCCGACACCTGCATCTCGCGCTGCGCGGCGAGGAGCAACGTGACGTTCTCGAAGATCCGGTCGAAGCTCCCGCGGCCGCTCTTGTAGGGGCGGAGCGCGTCGTGCGCCTCACGCGGGCCGTCCAGGCTGACCGTGACCGCGAACCCGAATTCCTCGAAGAACTCGGCGTCTTCCGGGGTGACCAGGGTGCCGTTGGTGGTGATGGAAAAGGTGATGTCGAGGCCGCGCTGGCGGGCCAGTTCGGTAGCGTGGCGGGTGGCCTGCCGGATCACCGGCCGGTTCACCAGCGGCTCGCCCCCGAGGAACGCCAGGTTGAGGCGGGCATCGTCTGCTGCACCCGACACGAGCAGGTCCACGGCCTGGCGGGCGGTCTCCCACGGCATGTTCTTGGCCGTCCCCCCGAACGCGCCCTGCTCGGCGTAGCAGTACGTGCACCCGAGATTGCACTTCTGGGCCACCGCCAGCGACAGCGCGTGAATGGGCTGCGGCGGAAGCGGCGTATCGTCGATGTAGGGATCGCCGCCGAGCCCCACGCGATCCAGAAGCTCGCCCACGCGGCCCCCGGCCATGGCGCTATCGAACTGCCCGAACAGGTCCGCATCCGCGTCGAACAGGCGGCTCCCGTCGGCCACGAAAACGTGCTTGCCGAGTGCCGTCTCGATCAGCGACGCTTCCGGGGACCGGGGCGCCGACACTGTCATGTAGTGCCGCGCGCCAGGCGCTTCGGGGCTCGTCGCGGCGGCCGCCTTCGGCGTTCCGGCTCTCAGTTCTCCCCCCTCGGATCGTCCTTGCCCTCGACCTGGAACCGGAGCAGCTCCTCCCAGCGCTTGAACAGGTCGTCGTAGTGGATGAGACGCGTGTCCGCGTAGTCATCGGGGATGTACTTCCCGGTTCTCTCCAGGGCCATCCAGTTGTCGCCGGCGCTCAGTCCGCTGCCCGAAACCTCGACGTTGACGTAGTCGGGGCGCGCGGAAGCCCAGTAGTAGCACGAACACTCTCGGTAGTCATTCTGCCACGGCGAGCACAGCCCCTGCGTCAGCTCGCCCGGACCGGCCAGCTCGGAGGCGATGAACGCCGTACCCTGCTCGAAGAAGTGGCGCACCTCGAAATCGACGCTGATGTAGTTCTTCGGCTTCTCGACGAGGGGCGGGCGATCGTACCACGAGTTCTCCTTCGTGAAGTCGCACGTGACGGTGCCGCCCATGTTGTCCCTCAGAATCTGCGCCAGGGAGTTGGACCACTCGAGCGCCGCCATGGCGTGCGGGTTGCTCTCGGTGGCGAGCGTCACCTCCTGGCTGGGATCCGCCGGCGACGGCCCCACCATCGGCGCCATCGTGTGGACGACCACGTCGCCGGCCCGGATGCGGAGCAGCCGGTGCCCCTTGAGCTTCCGCTTGCGGGCGTCTTTCTCACCCGGCTCGATGCCGACGACGAGGTTGTCGTACTCGCGCAGCACGATGCCCTTGAACATCCGTCTCCACACGCCGCGGAAGTCCACCTCCAGTCCCGGGCAGCAGTTGCCGATGGCCGTGACGGGCCGCGAGTTCACGGGGTTGCCCCGCGCCGCGTAGTGAAGCTGCGCCGACAGGTTCCGGGGCGTGAGCCTGGGCTCGCTTCCGGCCTCCGTCCCCTCACCGTCTCCGTTGCCGCCGTTCTCCGCGCCGAACGGGGGCGCGAACGGCGGAGCCTCGGTCGCCTTCCGGATCGTGTCGATCTGGCGGTGCGTGAGGGCGAGGTAGTTGTTGTCGGCGCCGCACATCAGCGCCGGCATCTTCCGCCGGCCCTCGTCCGTATAGATGGCGGCCTCCTCCGGCTGGCGGAGCAGCTTCACGAACCACGGCGCCGCGCCGCCCCGCAGGGCCGCGAGGACCTGCTGGTGCAGGGCCATCACGGCGAGCGTGTCCACCGTGCCCGGCGACATCACCGGACGCTCGAGGCGCTCGGTGTCGAATGCCTCCTCGGCCGGCATGGTGTCCAGCGACAGCGCTTTCCGCCCTTGCACGGGATTCCCGTTCATCACCGCGACGTTCATGAACCGGACGGTCTCGAACGCCCGCCGGACGATGTCCTCGGCTCGCGCCCGGGTGACCTC
>JAHHMJ010000014.1 GCA_018678395.1 Gemmatimonadota bacterium
CCGATGGATCGCTACGTCCCGGAGCGCGCTTCGAGTGGACCAGTGACGACCCGGGAACCGCGAGCGTAGACCCCTTCGGCTCGGTCACCGCACACGCTCCCGGCTCCGTCACGATCCGGGTCCGCGCCGAGGGGATCGAGGGCGCTACGAGCTTCGACATCGCCGCGTTTCCCGCGGAGTCGCTCCGGCTCGAGGGGGGTCCCGATCCGGCCGAAACCACTCGCACCGGCGACGTGGTCCGGTGGCGCGCCGTCGCCACCGACGCCGCCGGCCGCACGATCGACGACCTGCCGGTGACCTGGACCCAGACGCTGGAGGCGGCCGACACCGTCTTCACGGGGGGCGCCGCCGGTGGACAGGTGCGGGACGGGGCCTTCGTGGCCGACGTGCCCGGCCTCTACACGGTGGTCGCCTCGGCCGGCCCGCTCACGGCGCGGACCTCGATTCGGGCGGAGCCGCGCGACGTGGTGCGTGAGCTCGAGGTCGTCGGACACGGCCTGACCCAGAACTACCGCACGACCGATCTCTGGGTGTTCGAGGGGCAGAACGGCCGCGACTACGCCCTGACGGGCTCGAAGGTGGCCGATGGCCACGCCTTCCTCTTCGACGTCACCGACCCGGCCAACCCGGTCAAGGTCGATTCGCTGCAGGTCAACGGTCGCACGGTGAACGACGTGAAGGTGAGCCCGGACGGTCGCTATGCCGCGATCTCGCGCGAGGGCGCATCGGATCGCCGCAACGGCGTCGTGCTCGTCGATCTCGCCGACCTGCCGCGACTCACGGTTGCGAGCACCTTCGACGAGGGGCTGACCGGGGGCGTGCACAATATGTTCGCCACCGACGACTACCTCTTCGCGCTGTCGAACGGCGACAAGTACATGATCCTCGACGTCACCGACATCTATGCGCCCACGTACGTAAGCGAGTACGACCATCCGAACTCGCGCATCCACGATGTCTGGGTCTACGACGGCATCGCCTACTCCGCGGAGTGGGGCACCGGGATCGTCGTGGTCGACGTCGGCAACGGTCGCTGGGGAGGCTCGATCGACAACCCGGTCTACGTGACCTCGTTCGCGCTGCCGACGGGGTCGACGCACGCCGTGTATCCGTACTATTCGGAATCGGCCGGGAAGATGTATCTCTTCACCGGTGACGAGATCATGAATCGTCGGGGACTGTCGTGGGCCGGGTATCCGCGCAGCATGGGCAGCTACTCCGATCAGTACGATCCGGAGACCGGCCTCGGCGGGATTCCGCTGACGACGACCGGCTACATCCAGATCGTCGACTTCACCGATCCGGAGTCACCCGAGATGGTAGCGCGCTACGAAGTGAGCGAGTTCGGCACCCACAACTTCTGGGTCGAGGACGACGTGCTCTACGCGGCCTACTACGAGGGCGGCGTGCGCACGGTCGACGTCAGCGGCGAGCTGATGGGCAACCTCTACACGCAGGGCCGCGAGATGGCCGTCTTCAAGTCGGCCCATCCGGAAGGCTACACGGCCAATGCGACGATGGTCTGGGGTGCGCAGCCCTTCAAGGGACACGTCTTCTTCAGCGACACCAACTCGGGCCTGTGGAGCGTGCGGCTGCTGCCGAAGATGCGACCGATCAGCTGAGCGGGGACGGGCCCCTCACTCCCAGCCGCGCCAGGTCTCTTCGGCAGGCCCGATCGTGAGTTGCGATCCGTTTCTCACCAGCGGCGTGCGGAGGATCAGCGGTTCCTCCGACAGGATCTCCAGCCAGCGATCCTCGCCGTAGTGCGCCTGATGCAGTCCCAGTGAACGGAAGCGCTTCGAGTCGCGATCGATCAGCGCCTCGACCCCGAACTTCTGAGCGAAACGCCTCAGTTCGCCCTTGGAGGCCGCGCGCTGCTTCAGGTCGACGAGGTGGATCTTGATGCGGCGCTCCTTGAAGAAGCGCTCCGCCTTGCGGGTGTCGGAGCAGCCCTTCGTGCCGAAGACCTGTACCTGCGTCGCTCCCACGGTACCGATCCCTAGCGGTAGTTGCCGAACTGGAGCGCCACGCCCCAGTCGCCCTTCTTCAGGAAGGCCATGACGTCCTGAAGCTGATCTCGGGAGGGGGAACTCACGCGGAGTTCCTCGCCCTGAATGGCCACCTGGACCTTCTTGAAGCCCTCGTCCTTGACCGCCTTCACCATCTTCTTGGCGGTCTCCTGGTCGATCCCCTGCTTCAGGCTCACCGTCTGTCGCCCCCGACCCAGGGTGCCCACCTCCGGCGTGCCCTCGTCGAGGTTCTTCACGGGGACTCCGCGCCGGGTGAGCTTCTCGCGCAGCACCTGGAGGAGCTGCCCGAGGCGGTATTCGTCGTCGGCCTCGAGCTTGATCGACGCGCTGTCACGATCGAAATCGAGCGTGCAGTCCGTGCCCTTGAAGTCGTAGCGCGTGGCGACCTCCTTGGCGGCCTGGTTCACGGCATTGTCGACTTCCTGGAGGTCGACACCGGTCGAGACGTCGAACGAATTGGTCTTGGCCATGGGTCGTACGGGGTGCGAGTGGAACGGGGTCGGCGCGCGCCGGGCCGGCCGCGGCTACGAAGGTAGCGAACGGACCGGCCCGGCTCCACCACTGCGAAGTCGCCCGATCAGCGACGTCCGAAGCCCTTCGGTGCGCGGAAGGCGCCCCGCAGCATGTCACCGTCGAAGCCCTCGACGTGTCCACCCGACGCGTGGCGATAG
>JAHHMJ010000154.1 GCA_018678395.1 Gemmatimonadota bacterium
CCCCGCCACACGCCGCCAGCCACGCGCTGGGGGCGACGGCCGCGGCCCCCGACCAGGCGGAGAGCCTCTTCAGAAACTCGCCTCTCTTCATTCGCAACAACCTCGGCATGCCCTTGCATCGCTCACCGCTCGCGTCGGCGGGGAAGTGTGGGGACCGCGAGAGAGGTCGGCAAGTGCGGGAGTGCCCCACAACGTTGGGAGGCCCCCCTCGCAAGAGGGTTGACCGAGGGAGAGAAGGATTTAGGTTAGACTAAATATGCCTGATTTAGCCTCTCCTAATTCTGGCCATGCGAACTCTCCCTCGGTTGGCTGCGCGTCTTCTCGTCCCGCTGGCGGCTCTCCTCTCGTCGCCGGCCTCGGCGACGGCGCAGGGCATCCTGGGCGGGGTACGCGACGCGGAAGGTGGGCCCCTGTCGGGCGTCTCGATCCGGTTGGACGGCGAGTTCCGCACCTCCACCGACCTCGAGGGCGGGTTTCGGATTACCGGACTGCCGGCTGGACCCGTGCGCCTCACGGCGGAGCGCCTCGGCTTCGAGTCCGTCTCCCGCCAGGTCGAGGTGCCGAGCGAGGGATGGACCGAGGTCGATGTCCGACTCCAGACCCTGGCCGTCGAGCTCAACCCCCTGGTCGTGACCGGAACGTTGAGCGAGACGCGGGTCGCCGACTCGCCCGTGAAGGTCGACGTGGTCTCGGCTCGGGTCCTCAGCCGACACGCCGCGGCGTCCCTCATGGACGGCATCGGACGCATCAACGGACTCTACCCCCAGGTCGACTGCGGGGTCTGCTACACCAACAACATCCGCATCAACGGCATGGAGGGCCCGTACACCGCGGTCCTCATCGACGGGACGCCGATCATGGGAGCACTCGCCTCCGTGTACGGCCTGAACGGCATTCACCCCTCGGTCGTCGAGCGATTGGAGATCCTGAAGGGGCCCCAGTCGACGCTCCACGGGACGGAGGCCATGGGGGGCGTGGTGAACATCATCACCAAGGACCCTCGCTTCGCCCCTCGCCTCGCGGTCGAGGTGAATCGGTCCGACCTCGGTGAGACGAACGCGTCGGTGTCGTGGGCGCCGGGTGCGGGGCGATCCGGGCTCCTGCTGTCGGGCTCGCTCGTGCACAGCGACGACTTCATCGACGACAACGGCGACGGGTTTTCGGACCTGACGCTGGACACTCGGGTCTCGCTCTTCGGCCGCGCCGACCTGCGCCGCGACGGCCGCCGGGTGGGGCACGTCTCCGCCAAGGCCTACTACGAAGACCGCTTCGGAGGTGTCGAAGCCTGGACGCAGGCGGATCGCGGCAGCGACGAGGTGTACGGCGAGTCGATCCGGACGGATCGCTACGAGATCATGGGGTCGCTCGAGGGCCCCTGGAGAGACACCCGCGCCGAGGCGTCCGCCTCGTACCATCGCCAGGACTCGTGGTACGGTGAGACCGGTTTCGCCGCCGATCAGACGGTGGCGTTCGCACGGTTCCTCTGGGACCCTCCGCGACGCACGTCGCGTCACGATCTCCTCGCCGGCGTCGTGCTGACCTGGGACGACTACGACGACGACACGTCCGCCACCTTGGTAGCCGATCGCCGTTGGATTCCGGGGGCCTTCATCGAAGACCAGTTCCACCTCTCCCGAGCGATCACGCTGCTCGGCGGGCTCCGAGCCGATCACCACCGCGATCACGGTGTCATCGTGTCACCGCGGGGGAGCGTCATGTGGCGCCCCACCGCCGACGCCACCTTTCGCGTGAACGCGGGCACGGGCTTCCGCGTGGTCCACCTCTTCACCGAGGACCACGCGGCGCTGACCGGAGCGCGGGACGTCGTGATCGAAGGCGACCTCCGGCCCGAGCGCTCTGCGAGTCTGGCATTCAACTTCAACCAGGTGATCGAGTTCGGCACGCGTCCCATGATGCTCGACGTCGATGCCTTCTACACCCGCTTCACCAACCGCATCGTCCCCGATTACGATCGGGATCCCAACCAGATCGTCTACGCCAACCTCGACGGACGACGCAGTGTCACGCGGGGCGTGTCGGTGTCGGTGAACCAGAACTTCGGGGCGCTGCCGCTCTTCTACACGCTCGGGATGACCGTGCAGGACGTGGTGCTCGAAGGTGGAGACCAGCCGAGCGAGGACGAGTTCTTCGCGGCCGACTACCGGGGCGTGTGGTCGGTGGCCTACGAGTTTCGACCCGGCTGGACGCTCGACTACGGGGGTGCGCTCACCGGGCCCATGCGCCTCCCGGAGTATCCGGGCGAATTCGCTCGGCCGACCCGCAACGACCCGTACACGACGCATGACCTCCAGCTCTCGTGGGCGTGGGCAGCTGGTCAGCAACTCACCCTCGGCGTCGAGAACCTGACCGACTTCACGCAGGGAAGTCCGCTGATCGATCCGGCCCGGCCCTTCGGCGACGCCTTCGACACGAGCTACGTCTACGGTCCGATCCTGGGCCGCCGCGTCCATCTGGGCGTCCGCTACACGCAGGGACGCTGATGCGTCGTCGCCCCCGCCCCCGGCGCCTCCGGGACGTCCTGCTGCTCACGATCGCCTCGGTCGGCGCCGCCGCCTGCGCGGGTGGGCCGCCCGCCCCCGCCGCACCGGTCGCCGGGGTCCGTCCGGACCCGGGATGGACCCTGCGAACGCTCGACGGCGACACCTTCACGCTGGGCGAGCTCCGCGGTCGGCCGATCTTCGTGAACCTCTGGGCAACCTGGTGCCCGCCGTGCGTCGCCGAACTGGGGTCGATCGAGCGTCTGGCCGAGAACATCGGCCCCTCCGTGTCGTTCGTGCTGGCCTCACCCGAAGATCCACGGGTCGTGCGGGAATTCGTACGCCGCCACGGGCTCGCGGTGAGCCCGGTCGTCGAAGAGACGCTCGCACCCGAGGCCTTCGGGGCCTCCGCGCTGCCGCACACCGTGATCCTGGATGCGGAGGGACGTCTGGTGCTCCGGCATCGGGGCGCCGCGGACTGGGACACGGCCGAAGTCCGGGCACTCCTCGAAGCGTTGGCACGGACCGATGCACGCTGAGAAGCGGGGACCGTTCGCCCTCGGCCTCGTCTTCGCTGCGGTGTTTCTCGGCGTCGGCGGCGGCGGAGCAGCCTCGGCGCAGCACCCCGAGCC
>JAHHMJ010000631.1 GCA_018678395.1 Gemmatimonadota bacterium
GGCTCGGGCCGTCGTGATCGGTGTCATCAGTTCTCCATCCCCGAATCCACGCGCACGAATCTCACGTCCCGCGTGCGCGTCACATCGACGTAGAAACCCGTCACGGTCCCGTGCCGGTCGCGTTCGAACTGGAGCGTCATGTTGGCGGCGGTGAACGTGTCTTCGTCCGTCGAAGCCGACATCGGGCGATCGCCCATCCAGAGCTGATTCATCACGAGACGGGGCTCGGCGTCCTCACCATCCTCGTCGTCCGGCATGTCCAGCCGCACTTCGTAGAAGGTCTCGATCTCCTCGCTGTAGAACCGGCCCACGAAATCCGTGAGATCTTCGGGTGACCACTCGGCTTCCTCCACCTCGTCTTCGGCGACCCGGGTGGCGTGCATCTCCCGACCGCCTTGGTAGAGCGTCGCTCCGGTCGCTTCGCCCTCTTCCGTCTCGAACTCGAACTGGGCATCCACCACCACGACGCGGAAGCGGGTCGGGCTGACCGGTTCGACCTCCAGCGCCTGCTGACCCGTCATCTGGGTGTAGAGCGTCTCTTCGTCGCGCCAGAAGCGCACGACCATCTGCGGCGCCTCGTCGAGCGAGTAGCTCCCCTCGAAGACGTCGAAGTCCTCACGGTCCCACGCGCTCGCGTCGAACTCGGCGTCCGCGACCGCCTCCTCCTCGGGCTCCATCTCGTCTCCGAAGAACGCGGCACCGAGCTGGAAGGCGACGTTGGCGCTGTTGAAGGTCGCCGCATTGCTCTGGACGGTCAGACCCGCCTCGATCTCCGGATAGTGGACGATCATCGACCGGTGCGAGACGTCGGCGCCGCCGTGGTGCCGGCGCAGCAGGCCCCGCTGCTCGTCGATGAAGAGCCCGAATCCGTAGCCGCTGCCCTCGCCGTCGTTGAGCATGTGCTCCGTCATCATCGCCTCGACCGTCTCGGCCGTGCCGACCGTCGGCTCGAGCATGTTCTCGCCCCAGCGCTGAAGGTCCTCGACGGAGGCGTAGATGCCCCCCGCGCCGATGGCGCCTCCGAGATCTCCCGGTGCCATCCACCCGGATCCGCCGGGCGTGTAGCCGTCGGCGCGCCCGGGGATGAGCTGGCTGGGCTCCATGCGCGCCACGCTCGATTCCATCCCCAGGGGCCCGAAGACGTTCTCCTCCAGGAAGTCGTCGAAGTCCTGGTCGGACGTCCGCTCGACGATGGTCGCGGCCAGGGAGAAGGCGGTGTTGTTGTAATTCCACTCCTCGCCCGGACTGTTCTGTAGCGACGGCTGCCGCTGCGCGATCGTGATCACGTGGTCGCGGCTGATTCCCGTAGCCGGCGCACCGGTGAGGGAGTAGAGGTTCAGGAACTCACGTAGCCCGGACGTGTGGGTCAGCAGGTGGCGGATCGTGATGATCTCGTCGAACTCGGGAAGCTCGGGAACGTGTTCGCGAATGTCGTCGTCGAGGTCGAGCAGGCCCCGCTCGGCCTGGAGCATGACGGCGAACGCCGTGAACTGCTTCGAGGTCGAGCCGATGTTGGTGGGCGTCGTCGTGCGGAAGGGAATCTCGTGCGCGAGGTCGGCGAGCCCGTAGGCCTTGGAGAACACGGTCCTGCCGTTTCGCCACACCTGGACCGCGCCACCGGGGCCGCCGGGCCGGGAGTAGGCGAACATCAGCTGATCTGCGAGGTCCTCGGGGTCGTCCGAGCGCTCCTCGAGCTGGAGGATCCGCACCTCGAAGTCCCCCTCTTCGTCTTCGAAGGGGGCGACGTTGAGCGTGTACGTCCCGCCGGTCTCGATGGTCGTCGAGAACGCTTCGGCGCCGCGGGCGGGCGTATCCCACGCGGGTCCTACTCTGCGTCCTTCGGCGTCGGTCAGCGTCACCACTACGTCGACGCTGATCTGGTTCACCTCGCCGTACAGCAGGAAGTCCTCTCCGGCCTCGAAGGTGAAGCGGGCGGTGTCTCCGGTCTCCAACGATCCCGACCGAAGCTGACCGCGTTCGATCGACACTGTCTGGGCCGTGAGTCCGGCGGGAAGTGCCGCGAGACCGAGCGTGAGCAGAAGCGCAAGAAGATGGGGTGAGCGGGCAGTCACGTCACAGCTCCGGACAGGGGTACGGTGGTCGGGCATACGCGCCAAACGACGTGGTGCGATCCCAGCAGGTTTCGAGCGGAGTCCCGGCCCAACGTGCCCGACGGGGTGTCGCAGCGCCAGCGGATCCGCGTGGGACCGGACGGTCGTCAGTCCTGCCGCCAGATTCGCACCACCCCGACCGTGAGCACCGGGACGACGTAGACCGCGATGAAGACCCAGGTCGCGGTACCGTATCCCCGGGCGATGAGGTCGATCAGCCCGAACTGGGCGAAGAAGGCGGCGACCGCCATCCAGAGCGCACCTGCGAGGGCGGAAGCGCTGCTCCCTCTGCGGGCTCCGTCCGCGGCGCTGCCCGAGGTCTCGATTCCGGCGGTCGCGAACCCGAGCCGGGCATTCACGGACTGCACCATCCCCGCTGCGGTCGCAACGAGGGTCCCGATGAGCACGATCTGGAAGGTCACCTGGAGGCTTCGGGACCCAATCGCTTCGAGCAGCGCATTCGACGGCACCTCGGTGTCGAGGACCCCGGGATAGAGCGCCGACAGCGCGATGAAGAACATCAGGGCGGGGGCCATGGCGATCGGTCCTGCGAGCGCTCCGGCGACGAAGGCGTCCCGCCGACTCGTGACCTCGGATTCTACGGTGTACAGCAGCGCCGGAATCAGCGAGAGGTTGTACCCCGCGTAGGCGATGCCGGCGAGGAACCACGTCCGAACGGGAGGCGGCGCGCCTGCGCTCTCGCCGAGAAAGGCGCTCTCGATGCCGGGCCCGAGCGTGGCGAAGGCGGCCACCAGCGTAACTGCGAAGACGACGAACAGGAGGACGGTCCACGCCTCGAAGGCCGCCTTCAGCGCGTCCGTGCCTCGGTAGACGAGTCCGACCGTGACGAGTGCGAGTCCGGCCACCCCGCTCCAGTAGGGCAGGCCGAAGGTGTCGCGGACGATCGATCCGACCGCAGCCGTCACGACCGAAAGAACGATCAGCATGAAGACGACCCAGGCGACTTCGAACAGCACGGCCCCGGGTCCGACCAGCTCTCGAAAGAAGCTGCGGTATTCGAAGGTCGAGTGGCGACGTGCGAACTCGTAGCTGACTGCGCAGACGAGGCTGAAGATGGCCGTGGTGAGCGCCATGGCCGCGAGTCCGAGGGCGACACCCTGTGTCAGGAAGAACTCGACGATCTCGCGGCCCGTCCCGTACCCGCCGCCGATGACGACGGCCTGAAATGCGATTCCCGGCATGAGGAAGCGCCGCCACTTCGATCTCGTGGTCACTGCGATGGCCTCACGGTTGGGGATGGCTTGGGCCCTGCGCGCCCGCTATCACCCGCTCGATCGCCTTCCTCAGCGTGGCCTGCGGTAGGGCCATGCGATCGTCGGAAACTCGAAGTAGCGCAGTCCCGGATAGTCCGCCTCGAGGACGTCACCGACGGCCAGCCAGGTGTTCACCTCCGGCTGCTGCCGCAGCATGGCGATGATAGGCAGGGCGCGCATGCGAGCCCTGCCCACGTCGTCTGCGGGGCCCCTCAGAGCCCGATGATCGCCAGGCACATCGCCAGCATCAGCGCCGCCGGCACCGACTTCATCATCGGGTCGGACACCTTGATGTGCATGGCGACGGCGCCGGCCATCAGCGCCGCCACGATACCTGCGGCCACGTCCACCGGGAGCGGCGTCCACACGCCCGCGACCAGCACGAGTCCGGATCCGACCTTCAGGGCCCCGACGATCCAGAAGAGGATCTCGGGCAGTCCGTACTCCGCGAACTCCTGCTTCAGGGTCTTCGCCTCCCCTCCGCGGTACGAAGTGGCGGACTTCGAGCGAAGGAGCCAGACGTTGAGGAGTCCGAGACCGACGACGAGTTGAAGGGCGGTCTGAATCGTGAGCCAGGACATGGGGTACCGTGCGTTTGAGGAATGCGGGGCGTGAGCGCCCCAACCCGCGAGATCTTCGGACGATCCCTTTGGCCCTCTCCTTTCACGTCTGCACGACGCTCTCGATCGCCCTGTTCCTATACTACGGCATCGCGTGTCTCTTCGCCGACGGAATGGTGGCAGAGTTCGAGCGGTTCGGCCTGGCGCGGTTCCGACGCCTGACCGGCGCGCTGGAGATCTCGGGAGCCGTGGGTCTGGGGGTCGGCTACCTGCTGCCGGCCGCGACGTTGGTGAGTGCCGCCGGGCTCACCCTGCTGATGATTCTCGGCGTTGCGACCCGGATTCGGGTCCGCGATTCGGTCGTCGACACGATGCCTGCGGTCATCCTCGGGCTCGTGAACCTGTACATCCTGCTCTACGCGCTCCGAGTGATCGGCGCCTAGGCCATCCCGGATTGCCCGATGGCCCGCGCGATCGCACCCTGACCCTCGCCTGTAGCTCCCATCCCAGCCTCTTCAACACCGAGTTCCGACCCGCCATGGCACGAGCACTGGTCATCGGAGGCACCAGCCTCATCGGACGTCCCCTGGTCCGCACTCTTCTGGAGGGCGGCCACGACGTCACCATCATGCACCGCAGTCCCGGGACTCCGTTCGGGGACCGGGTCCGCGAGGTGCATGCCGATCGCAATGATCCCGACGCCGTGGCGAGCGCCGTCGAGGGTCATGCCTTCGACTGGGTGTTCGACAACGTCTACGACTGGGCTCGGGGCACCACCGGAGAGCAGGTCGCGGGCACGGTGACGGCTGTGGCTCCGGGACTGGAGCGCTACGTCTACATGTCGAGCGTGGCCGTCTATCCTGAGGGCGGTCCGTGGGACGAGAGCGCCGAGATGGTGCCGGGTACGGATCCGAACATGTACGCGGCACAGAAGGCCGACGGGGAGCGTGCGGTGTTCGCCTACGCGGCCCAGACCGGGCTGGCCGTGTCGACGGTACGGCCCGCGTTCGTATACGGTCCGCACAATCCGTTCGATCGCGAGGCGTTCTTCTGGGATCGCCTGCTGGCGAAGCGCCCGATCCTGATTCCGGGGGACGGCACGCGGGTGATGCAGTGGGTGCACACCGACGACGTCGCGCGGGCGAGCGTGGCGGCCGCCTCGATGGACGCCGGTGCGGGTGAGGCGTTCAATCTGGCGGGTCCGCCCGTCACCCAGCGCCAGTTCGTGGAGATCCTGGCCGAAGTGGCCGGCGTCGAGGCCGATCTGGTGCCGGTGGCACGCGAGACGCTCGTCGCAGCGGGCGGCCAGCTGCTGGAGCCGCCGCTCTACTTCGGGGCCTACCTCGACGTCCCGCCGCTCACCGTCACCGGCGACAAGCTGCGTGACCGGCTGGGCGTGGAAGTCCTCTCTTTGCGCGAGGGAATGGCCCAGACGTTCGCCTGGTATCGCGATCAGGGCCGACCAGCCCCCGATACGTCGTGGGAAGACGGGGTGCTGCGGTCGGTGCGGGGCGGCTAGGCCGGCCCCCGGACTGTCGGTCGATGCGTCGCATACCCGCACCCTGGCTGCTGCTGGTCGTCCTCGGTCTGGCCGGTCTCTTCACGGCCCTTCGACTTCTGCCCGAGGCGCTCGACCTCACCCGCGACGACATCGCGATGGATCGGGCCGCCGCGGTGCAGGCCGCCGAACGGCTGGCGGATCGCGAGGGGTGGCGACCCGCGGGGGATGAGCGCCGCTTCGCCGCGACCTACGGCGAGGAGAACCCC
>JAHHMJ010000560.1 GCA_018678395.1 Gemmatimonadota bacterium
AGGCAGGGGCCACCGGCTGCTGGTAGGCAGGGGTCACCGCCTCGGTGACCGGGGCCGGTTCCGGGGTACGGCGCACCTCGGCGAGCTCACGCACCAGACGCGCGAGGGAGTCGATCTTCGCTTCCAGGGCCTGGACCCGCGGGTCCTCGGCCGGAGGCGCCGCCTCGGTGGAGTCGGGTCGGAGGCTCTCCAACTCTTCCCGGATGATGGCTCGGAGACGGTCGGCGTCGATCGCGGCGGGAGCCACGGAGGAATCCGGTAGCGGGGCGTCGAGCAAGCGGGTCAGGCCGCGGGCCGGTGCCGCCTCGCCGAAGCGCACGTAGAGTTCGCCCACTTCCGGAACGGGAAGGACAATGACCCGGGACGAGTCGATCCGGGCCGCTGTCGGTTCAGGCGCCGTGGTGGTCGTAGGCGCGGCGGTGGCGCGCGACACGGAATCCACGACCTCTGGCGCCGGCGCGACCTGGGGCGCGGGGACCGGAATCGTGTCGGCGAGCGGCTCGGTGGCATCGACCTCGATGGGCTGGAGGTCTTCCGGGTCGCCGCTGCGCAACCCGCCGCCTCCACCCAGCACGAGTTTCAGACCGCCGCTGAACTGCCAGTTGTGGATGAGTTCGTCGGGATCCGCGACGGCTCCGAGGTCGGGCGACGCCGCGAGATCGGATCCCGCGAGGATGTAGTCGCGGGCCGCGACCGTCAGGCGGACACGCGGCCCGAAGTTGAAGTCGACCCCGCCTCCGATGACCGCGGCGGTCTGGTCGGAGGGGGGCGGCTGGACACCGTTGCCACGATCGCTCCAGGTGAGGCGAGCCGCGCCGCCGGCGAGATACGGGGTCAGTCCCGGGCCTCCGGAGAGGTTGAATTGAGCCTCACCGCCCAGGGCTCGCATGCCGTTGGTCGTGCGGAAGTCCGATTCCGTGCCCCACCAGTGGAAGGCCCGGAGGCCGAAGAACGAGCCGAAGTCGACGCCGGCCCGAATCCCCACCATGTCCTGCTTGGCGAGGCCCGTGGCGCTGTCGAAGTCCAGTCGTCCCACGAGCGGTTCGATGGCCAACGCGAAGCCGGTGAAGGGCGCCTGATACCGCTGGGCGAAGGAGTCGTCGAGCGCGCTGGCGCGGTCGAAGCTGCGGCGGCCCAGTTGGATTCCGAGACCGGCGCGAAGCATCAGGTTGCGGCGAGTGGGACCCGTCTCGGCCAGATCCGGGTCGACGAGGCCGCCGGGATCGAGTCGGTACTGGCTCTGCTCGACGGTGACCTCGCCCTGGATCCGCTCGGCGAGCACGGCCCGAAAGCCGACGCCGTAATCGAAGGCCAGCTTCTTGGTGGCTTCGACGCCGTCCGGACGGAGGCGGAGAATCGATGCCCCACCACCCACGACGGGAACCAGCCGGCCGGTGCCCAGAGCGAGGGTGACGCGGGCTCCCGAGACGGCGACGTCGGCCGAGAACGGCGACGCGTCACCACTGAACAGAGCGACATCGTCGTCCTGGTGGTGAAAGGCCTCCAGACCCACGTATCGGCCGAAGCCCAGGCCGACCGCGCCTCCCAGAAGGCGGCTATCATCGAAACCGAGGTCGTCGTCCCACTGGATCCAGCGTGCCGACGGGCTCGCGGTGAACGTGAGCCCCTGGCCCTCCGCCCCGTGCGCGGTGGCCAGAGCGGCGATCGGCACCACCACTGCGAGGAAGAGCAGACGGTGGAGTCGGTAACGAATCGAGAGCATCTCGAAGTCCCCTCATCGAACGGAGTCTTGGCGCCGACGGGCGGCGGGCCTTCTGTGGAGGCCGACTCCCCAGACAGGACTTCGGGGCCTCGGGTCACATCCTCGAGAGGGGGGGCTCCGGGATGAGGGGTCCTTCGAGGAACACGGCGTTGTGAAGAACGACTGTGTGGTCGTCCTCCCTGATGTGGACCTGGGTGGGCGTGAGGGCCTCGATGGTGCCCCTTCGCCCCGCCACGTCGACCTTCTGGCCCACCTGGAGAGAGCGGCGAGCGTAGAACCCCGCGAGAAGATTGCGCGTCACATCGCGGCTCCCGAGCCCCAGCGAAAGCGCCGCGGCCA
The DNA here is from genome assembly GCA_018678395.1 of Gemmatimonadota bacterium. Taxonomy (GTDB): domain Bacteria; phylum Gemmatimonadota; class Gemmatimonadetes; order Longimicrobiales; family Gaopeijiaceae; genus Gaopeijia. Next base: position 2,063 of record JAHHMJ010000560.1, read on the forward strand.
GGCACCCGCCCGCCAGCATCAGCTGGGCCACGTTCCGCACCAGGATCGTGTCGATCTGCAGCTCGGCGAGGGCGGTGACCAGCACGACGAAGGCCACGGCTCCCGCGACCACCCGGCCGAGGGCTGGAGCGATGTCCAGTCCCACGCCTCTGGCGGCGGCGGTGGCACTCGCTCCGGCCAACCGTGCCAGTGCACTCCCGATCAGAACGACGAGAAACGCGCTGATGAGGTTGGGCAGGTACGCCATCACCGACGCGATTCCCTCGGACACCGCCACGAGCCCCAATGCCTCCGCCCCCTCGCGCGCGAAGAGAAAGAGCAGGACGAAGTAGATGAGCCTGGGGATCACATCGTCGAGGGAGCGCCGGATCCCGGCCCCCTGCACCCACTGGTCCACACCCGAGCGGCGGATGAGGTCATCGAAGCGGAGGCGCTTCAAAAGGGCCCGGAGCATGCGTTCGGCCACCGAGGCCACGAGGAGCGCGAGGATCACCACCACGAGGCCGACGACGAGGCGGGGGATCGCGGCGATCGCCGAGGTCCACATCCCTTCGAGGATCTGCCGCACCTGCTCGGACATGCTCTCCATGGTCATTCCTCTTCCGGTGGGGTGGTTCGGGTGGGGCTGCTGCTCAGGAGCGAGAGCCACTCTCGCACCACGTGGACCAGGGCCAGGGTCGATAGACGGAGGAGCTCACCCACGGTGATGCGACGATCGATTCCGCGCCGCACCGCCTCCTGAAAGGCCGGGTCCGGCTCGAAGTCGAGGTCGTGCAGGCCGTCGATGGGGCGGTCTTCGGGGTCGTCGGTCACGGTTCCTCTCCGAAGCGGTCGGTCCAGATCTGCCGGAACTGCTCGCGGCCTCGCTTGACCCGCATCTTGGCCGCCGATGTCTTGATGTGGAGGCTCTCGGCGATCTCGGCGTAGCTGTATCCGTCCACGTCGCGGAGAACCAGCGGAATCCGGAGGGTGTCGGTGAGCTCGGTGAGCACGGCCGCCACCGCCGCCTGTCGATCCCCCGCCTCGATATCCACCCGCGGCTCCACCCGTAAAGCGTGATCTCCGCGAAGAGAGGTGGCTTCGACATCGACGAGAGTCGGGGAGTGTCGGGCCATGTGGTTGAGGCAGTGATTCACCTTGATGCGCCGGACCCATGTGCGCAGCGATGCCTGACCCTGGTAGCTGGTCAGAGCGAAGTAGGCTTTCACCATGACCTCCTGTGCCAGATCGCGAGCCGTTTCCGGATCGCGCACGATGAACTCGCAATTGGCCCGGATGTGTCCCGCATGCCGCTCGACGAAGACATCCGCGGCCCGGGCGTCCCCCCGGGCTGCGCCCTCTGCGACGGCCAGTACGAGTTCAGCGTCGGAGGCGGAACGGAGCCGGGCTATCTCCTCGGACCGGCCCGCCTCCGGCCCGGTCACATCGCTGTCCCCATCCGGCCCTTTCACGGCTACCGGCCCGGTCTGCGGAGAACCGCCTTCGCGTACCGCCGCTGCGATCCGTCGATGGAGGCCCGGGCGCCGCGGTCAGGGCCCTCCGCGACGGGAAGGTGGCCCCGCGGCGTGAGCCGAAAGACGAGGACATGAACCGGCATGGAGAGCATGGCGGAGCGGGAATGGGTGGCCGTGCACGAGGCTACGACGCGAGGGAGCGGGCCGCCACCTGCTGGCCAAGCCTGCGCGTGGTCGATATGTCTTCTCTGCTCTCGCTGGAATCTCCCCTTTGAGGTGACTGACTATGGCTGGACGGGCTCGCTGGTGGGTGTGCGCGGCACTGGGTGGACTCCTGACCCTGAGCGGGGCGGTTCCCGCAGTTGCGCAGCTCTCGACTCCACTCGGCGATGAGTGGGAGGACGCCTTCCGTTGGCGGTCGATCGGTCCGGCCAACATGATGGGGCGGGTTTCCGACGTGGAAGGAATCCCGTCGCCTTCTCGCACGTTCTTCGTGGCCGCCGCCGGCGGGGGCATCTGGAAGACCACGAACAACGGCGTCACCTTCCGCCCGGTCTTCGACCCGGGCCGGGTCATCAGCATGGGCGACCTGGCCATTGCGCCCTCGGATACGCTCCAGGTCTGGGCAGGCACCGGCGAGCCGGACTCGCGGAACTCGATCTCGCCCGGTAGCGGGATCTACAAGTCCGGGGACGGGGGACTGACCTGGGAGCTGAAGGGGCTCGAACGGACACAGACCATCGGGCGAGTCGTGGTGCACCCGACGAATCCCGATGTCGTCTACGTGGCGGCGCTCGGAGCGATCTGGGGCTCGAACCCCGAGCGGGGGCTCTACAAGACCGAGGACGGGGGCGAGACCTGGGAGCTGAAGAAGTTCATCAGCGACGAAGCCGGTTTCGTCGACGTCGTGATGGACCCCCGTGACCCCGAAGTTCTCTTCGCTGCGAGCTGGGAGCGTGTGCGGGGGCCGTACTTCCTGAACAGCGGCGGTCCCGGATCGGCCCTGTGGAAGACCACCGATGGGGGCGACAGCTGGACGGAGGTGGCGGGGAACGGCTTCCCCACCGCCGTGAAAGGTCGCATCGGCCTGGCTCTGGCCCCGTCGAACCCGGACGTGATGTACGCGATGGTCGAGGCCGAGGAAGAGGAGGACGGCTCGGGTGGCAACGGCCTCTACCGGTCCGACGACGGCGGGACGACGTGGGAGAAGACCAGCGACGAGAACACCCGCCCCTTCTACTACTCGCAGGTCCGCGTCGACGTCGAGAACCCGGATCGGGTCTACTTCTCGTCGACGCCGGTGAAGTACTCCGACGACGGCGGCCGCACCTCGGGCAACACCACGGTGGGCGTGCACGTCGATCACCACGCCATGTGG
>JAHHMJ010000663.1 GCA_018678395.1 Gemmatimonadota bacterium
CCGCGCGGTGCCGGTCTCTACCGCACGACGCGCAATCTGTACAAGCACGTCCACGGCAACGTGCTGGTCTTCGAAGAGGTGAACGAGGACCTGCGGCTCGCGTTCCGGTACCGCTGGTCTCCTTCCGGGCGGTTCGGCTGGGTGCGGCACTCGGAGCTGGAGAATCGCGGGGAGAGCGACGCGTCGGTGGAGGTGCTGGATGGGATCCAGAACCTGCTCCCCACCGGGGTCGCCGACGAGTTTCAGCGCACGTTCAGCGTGCTGGGAGACGCCCACAAGCAGAACGAGCTGGATGCGTCGACCGGGCTGGCCACCTTCGCCCTGAGCTCGGTGCCGGGCGACAGCACGGAGCCGGGCGAGTCATTGAGGGCGACCGTCTGCTGGTCCAGCCTGGCGTCGTCGGTGACGCGACTGGTGTCGTCCGAGCAGGTCGATGCCTTCCGCCGCGGGGGCGACGTTCAGGGCGAGACCCGTGTCCTGGGACGGCGCGGCGCCTACTTCGTCGTCGACACCATGACGTTGGCCGCGGGAGAGACCCGTGATTGGCTGATCGTGGCCGACCTCGGGTACGGGGCGTCGGAGGCGACGAAGCTCCGCCGGCTGCTGGCGGACGAGGACCGGCGAAAGAATGCCGTGCTGGATGACGTCGCGGCGAACGCGCAGCACCTCGCCCGGATCGTGGCGGGCGCGGACGGTATGCAGATGACGGGCGACCACCTGGGGTCCGTGCACCACTTCGCCAACGTCCTCTTCAACGTCATGCGCGGGGGCACCTTCGAGTCCGGCTACACCGTCGACGTGGCCGATCTCGAAGCCTATGTGCGGTCGTTCGATCGGAGCGCGCGGGACCGGCACCGGGGCTTCTTCGACGGGTTGGGCGAGTCGGTCGAGGTCCGGACTCTTCTGGATGCCGTCGAGCGTGTGGACGACCGGACCCTCGTGCGCCTGGTCACGGAGTACCTGCCTCTCTCCTTCAGCCGGCGGCACGGCGATCCGAGTCGCCCGTGGAACCGCTTCTCGATCGAGCTGCTCGACGAGCAGGGGGAGCGGCGCCTCGCCTACGAGGGGAACTGGCGGGACATCTTCCAGAACTGGGAGGCCCTCTGCCTGTCGTTCCCGGAGTACCTGGACGGGGTCATCGGCAAGTTCCTGAACACCTCGACCGCCGACGGCTACAACCCCTTCCGGGTGAATCGAGAGGGGTATGACTGGGAGCGTCCCGCGCCCGACGAGCCGTGGGCCAACCTGGGCTACTGGGGCGATCACCAGATCATCTATCTCCTCAAGCTCCTGGAGTGGTCCCGGGCCCATCACCCCGGCCGCCTCGAGGAGTTGCTGTGGAATCCGCGCTTCGTCTACGCCGACGTCCCCTACGACATCCGGCCGTATCACGAACTCCTGGACGATCCCCGGCACTCGATCCGCTACAACTGGGAACGCGATGGGCGGATCCACGGCCGCATGGAAGGCGTGGGCTTCGATGGCCGTTACCTGGCCGGTGGTGACGGTCGGCCCAACTCGGCCAACCTCACCGAGAAGCTGCTCGTCCCGCTTCTCGCCAAGCTCGGCAGCTTCGCGGCCGGCGGGGGATTCTGGCTGAACACGCAGCGCCCGGAGTGGAACGACGCCAACAACGCCCTCGCGGGTTACGGCGCCTCGATGGTGACGGTCTACTACGCGCGTCGGTACGTGGCCTTCCTGCTGGACCTCTTCCAGGCCCTGGGGGATGGGGGTGTGGAGATGCACACCGAGGTCGCGGATTGGCTGGAGCGCACCCATGGAGCCCTCGTCGATCACGAGCATCTGCTTCACGGCGAGAGCGTCGGCGACCCCGAGCGGAAATCGCTTCTGGACGCGGTCGGAACCCACGCCAGCGTCTACCGCACGGGGATCTACGACAACGGATTCTGCTGGGGTCGCCGAGAGCTCGAGGCCGCGAGCGTCCGGGGCTTCCTGGAGACCGTCCTGCGGTTCCTGGACCACTCCATCGCCCTGAACCGGCGTGAGGACGGCCTCTACCACGCCTACAACATCCTCGAGATCGAGGACGACGGCATCGGCGTGCTCAACCTCTACGGCATGCTCGAGGGCCAGGTCGCCGCGCTCACGTCGGGTGCGTTGGCGCCCGCGGAGGCGTTGGCGCTGCTGGAGGCCCTGCGCGACAGCGAGATGTACCGGTCGAACCAGCATTCCTACATCCTCTATCCGGACCGACGGCTGCCCGGCTTTCTCGAGAAGAACATCATCCCCGCCGCGCGGGTCGCGGAGTCGGCCCTCCTGACCACCCTGCTCGACAGCGGCAACACCGACGTGGTGGAACGCGACGTCGACGGTACCGTGCACTTCAATCCCGACTTCAGGAACGCGGGGGACCTGCACGGGGCGCTGCACGGGCTGCGGGACGCCGGGTTCGGCGAACTCCTGGATGCCGAGTGGGGACGGGTCGCGGACGTCTACGAGTCGGTCTTCGACCACGCGCGCTTCACCGGCCGCTCGGGGACCTTCTACGGGTACGAAGGCCTGGGCTCCATCTACTGGCACATGGTGAGCAAGCTGCTGCTGGCCGTGCAGGAGGTCACGGTGCGTGCCGCGGCGGAGGGGTCCGAGGACTTCGCCGCGCTGGCCGAGCGGTATTACGACGTGCGCGCTGGGCTGGGCTTCAACAAGGCGCCGGACGTCTACGGCGCCTTCCCCACCGATCCCTACTCCCACACCCCCGCCAATGCCGGCGCCAAACAGCCGGGTATGACGGGGATGGTGAAGGAAGAAATACTCACCCGTCTGGGCGAACTGGGGCTGTGGGTCTCGGAGGGGCAGGTGCGCTTCGACCCCGTCCTTCTGCGCGGGGGCGAGTTCCTGGAGACGGCCGAGACCTTCCGCTATTTCGATGTCGCGGGGCGCGAGGCCACCATCGCGCTGGAGCCGGGCTCGCTGGCCTTCACCTACTGCCAGGTGCCGGTCGTGTATCGCCTGTCGGACGAGCGGAAGATCGACCTCCACCTCGCCGACGGCTCCACGCGGACGGTCGAGGGATGGGCGCTGGACCGGGAGTCGAGCGCGGAGCTGTTCCGGCGGACCGGCGCGATCGTGCGGATCGAGGTCTCGCTGCGGCCGGGGCTGTAGGAGCCCCCGGGGGCGGCGCTCGGGAGGGGCGTTGGGGACCGCTAGGCCCCTGCAGCCTCCGTCGATCCCCGGAGGTAGGCCAGGACGTCGGTCGCCGAGTACGAGGTCCGCCCGTCCAGGAATCGGCCGAGCTGCTGCAGATCGTCGCCCGCCGTGAAGAGCGCGGGCTCGACCGTGCCGTCCTTCTGGGTCTGGGCGTGGTCAAGGTTCGCCATCAGCGCGTTGCAGAGGCACTTGCGGCCTACGGTCTCGGCGCGGTCCCCACCCTTCTTCACGAAGGTCTCGATCGGCTCCGAGGCACAGCGGAACGACACTCCGCCCCGCTCGTTGCGGTACGGCGTGCGCAGGTACCCGAGGTCGCAGCAACGGGGGCGGCTTTCGAAGACCTGGTCGCTGGACAGGGTGTTCTCGAGCTGGACGGCCTTGAACGGGAATCCCGTGGGTGAGGCCCGTCCGTCGGTGACCACCTCGATCTCCCCGGTCTGGGACGCGAGCACGACGTCCCGCTTGTGCTCGGCCGGGAGCCCGCTCTCGTCGCAGTAGGCGAACAGCGTGCCCACCTGGATTCCCGTGGCGCCGGCCGCGAGCGCCTCGCGCAGACGATCGGGGTGACCGGCTCCGCCGGCGATCCAGAACGGGCGGCCCAGCTTGGCGATGCCGTCGAGGTCCACCACATCGCGGGGCCCGTACTGCGGCTCGCCGCGCTCGTTGAATGTGGTCTTGCCGCGGGGGGGTGCGTTGTGGCCGCCGGCGGTGGGGCCTTCGATGATGAACCCGTCCACACGGCCGGTGGACTTCCGGGACAACATGGTCGCGAGTGAGTTCGATGCGACGATCGCCAGGAAACGCGGGCGCGGGAGCTCGGGCACCGGGCCGTCGTGGATCTGTGCGGGGTCGAACGGAATCATCTCGCGCTCCCCCCGCTCCAGTCCGGTCGCGTCGAGGGTGATTGCCACCGGCTCCCCTCGGGCGAGCCCGTCCAGCGCCCCGGGGATCTCCCGGGGAATTCCCGCCCCCATGAGTACGTAGTCCACGCCCGCCAACATGGCCCCGTAGAGAGAGCCCAGGTTGGGAAGCTGGATCTTCGTGAGGAGGTTGATGCCCACCGGGCCGTCATGACCCTCCCGAGCCAGATGGACCTCCACGAAGTTCGCCAGCACGGTCAACTGATGGCGTGCCGCGTCGACCACCTGCCGGTACATGGGCAGGAGCCGGTACCCCTCGCCGGGCTCGAGTCCCCCGGGGCGGAAGTACCGCTCGAGCGCGGCCTCGGCCACTCCGGGGATCGGGAAGTGCGCCATGGCCCGCCGCAGATGACCGCCGACATCGCCGTCCTGGAGTCGGCGCACGAAGAGGCTGTCGAGGCCGGTTCCGGACACCACGCCCAGACCGCCGTTCGTCGACACCGTGCGGGCGAGACGCCAGTTGGAGACGCCGACACCCATTCCGCCCTGGATGATGGTGGGCAGTGCTGACGGTTCGGTCATGGGCGAGGCCCCGTGGTAGGGCGCTCGTCGGTCACGTAGCGATGCACGGGCGGATGGTGGGATCGGGGTGGGTGTGCCGGGGATCGCGGCGGTGGTCGTGACGGTAGCCCCCGAGGACGGAGGAGGATGCCGGTCCGCGCTCGGCTGGGCAAGCATTACGCCGCAGGTACGATCGTCGTAACGCATGACAACCCTCGAGCAGGGTGGACGTGCCCTCGGGCCGGCGTCGGGTCAGTCCGCCGCGATCCCCACCGCGCCGGGGATCACCCCCCGGGCCATGCGCTTGCAGAAGTAGAAGATCCTCTTGAGGCTCTCCAACTGATCGGTCTCGAGCGCGTAGGTCGCCAGCCGGTTGGGCTCCGGAGCCACCAGGCGTTGCGCCTTGTGCAGCGCCGCCTCCTCGGCCATCTGGTTGACGACCTGCTTCATCTTCCTCACCTCGCGGGCCGCCTCTTCGTTCTCCTGGGTCACCGCCTGCAGCGCGTAATCGAAGCTCCGCAGCACGGTCGCGTGAAACCGCTCGATCACCTCGAGCGTCGGAGCGCTGATCTGGACCCCCTCGTCGATTCGGTGGCGGCCGAGGGTCACCAGGTTCGTCTCGATGATGTCGCCGATGTTCTCCAGGTCGTTCACGGCTTCCATGAGGTTCACGAATTCCTGCGTCTGTCCTTCGGTGAGCGACGTCTGACTGATCTTCCCGAGATAGGTGATGATCTGTCCGTGAAGCGCGTCGACGGCGTCGTCCATGGCCTCGACCGCATCCAGGTCCTCCGCCTCGCCTGCGGTCATCGCGGGCAGGATGCCGGTGATCATTTCCCGCACGCGGTCACCCATGCGCAGGATTTCCAGACGGGCGCGGTCGAGCGCGAGTGAAGGAGCCTGCAGGAGCTCGACGTCCAGATAGCGAGCCCGCACGAGGTCTTCTTCCGCCAGGGGGCGGTCGGGCACGAGCCACTCCACGAGTCGAGCGAACAGGGGAACGAACCAGATGAACACCAGCGTGTTCCCGATGTTGAACAGCGTGTGCGCATTGGCGATCTGCCGCGCGGTGTCCGCCCCGAGCGAGATGCGGGTGACGGCCGTGGCCAGGTAGTCGATGAAGGGAAGCCAGAGAAGTACGCCGGCGATGTTGAAGACCACGTGGACTGCCGACGCCCGCAGTGCTTCGCGAGGGCGTCCGATGGCGGCCAGAAGGGCCGTCACACACGTGCCGATGTTCGCGCCGAAGATCAGGGCGATGCCCGCCGGAAGCGTGATGAAGCCCTGGGACGCCATCACGATGACTACGCCCGTGGTCGCCGAGGAGGACTGGACCAGCGCGGTGAACAAAGCCCCTGCCAGAATGCCGAGTTCCGGCCGGGCCATCCGACCCATCCAAGCGACGAAGGGCGGGTAGTCCCGCAAGGGACCCATGGCGTCCCCCATCACGGCCATCCCGAAGAACACGAGCCCGAGCCCCAGCAGTCCCGCACCTTGTCGCCGCACGATCTCCCTCTTCGCGAGGAAGGTCAGCGCGAAACCGACCGCGACGAGGAGCAGCGCGTACTCGGTCACCTTGAACGCGATGATCTGGGCGGTCACCGTGGTGCCGATGTTCGCGCCCATGATCACGCCGATGGACTGCGCCATCGACATCAAGCCGGCCGAGATGAAGCCGACGACCAGCACGGTGGTGACCGAAGACGACTGGATCACCGCCGTCACCACCGCTCCGGTGAATGCGCCGGTGAAGCGATTCGTGGTCAACTTCGAGAGCACGCCCTTCATGCGCGCCCCCGCGATCGCCTTGAGGGCGTCGGCCATCATCTCCATACCCAGCAGGAAGATGGCGAGCCCCCCCAGGAGCCCCACGCTCAGATCGAACGCGGACAGGGCCGGGGCCTGGGTGGCGGTGACGAGGGCGGCGCCGGACAGGCTGGCTTCAAGCACTGGACTTCTTGCCCTTCTTCTTCGGAGTCGGCACCACCGTCACGGGTAGCTTGGCGAGCTGTACCACTTTGGACGCCGTCGACCCCAGGAGCAGGCGCTTGACGCCGGTTCGCCCACGACTCCCGACGACGACGAGTTGAGCGCCGACCTTCTTGGCGGCTTCGATGAGTCGTGTGGCAGGTAGCCCGACGACGAGGTGTGACTCCACGGAGACACGGGACCACAGATCGGGGTGGCCCGCATGGAGCTCTTCGACGAAGCCCTCCAGAAGCCGCTCGCCCGCCTCCTCGAGGGTGCCGTAGGGGGTCTCGATGCCGGTGCCGGCGTACGAGCCGGGCGCGCTGCCGGGATCGTGGACCACATGGACCAGGACGAGGGGGGCCCCGAGGACAGCGGCGAGCCGGGCCGCCCAGTGTGCCGCCAAAGCCGCGCCGGCCGAGAAGTCGATGCCGACCAGGATCGGCGCGTCCTGGGCAGCGAGGCCGTCAAGCGGGCGCCCGGCGGCGCCGGGTGTGGTCGGTCGATGGCTCTGGGACACCGGGTTCTCGGGCCGGAGGCGGATGGTTACGCGATTTGTCACGAGATCGTAACGACAGGCGGGCCTCCCTGCCATGTGGACGCCCCTCAGAGGGGTCGTTCTCATCCTAGCGTGGGCGCTACCCGAGGACATCGTTCGAGGGCGCTCGAACACCTTGCCGCGGTCCGTCGATCTCGCCTACGATGCCCAGCGGTAATGCTCATGGGCGCGGCCCTCACCTCAGCCTTACCCCGCCGTGTCGGAGAATCCCACCAGCCTGACAGCCGTCCGATGAACCGTACCACTCGCACGCTCCACAAGTGGCTCGGCATCGCCACCGGCTTCGTCTTCCTGGGGTGGCTCGTCAGCGGGATCGTGATGGAGCTTCCCTACGGCGTTCGGTCCGCCTACAGCGGTCCCTACGGAACGGCCGACTGGGGCGGGGTCGTAGTCTCGCCGGCCGAGGCGGCGCTCGCCGCCACCGACGGCCGGGCCACGACCGTGGATCAGGTCGAACTCCGGCGCATCGGCGAGCGGTTCGTCTACCGTGTGGTGGCTGGTGAGGTCACGCGCCTGATCGATGCGTCCACCTCGGAGCTGGTCACGGTCGACCGGGAGACAGCCGTGACCCTCGCTCGCACGGAGTTCGATGCCGGCGCGGAGATCGCCGAGGTCCGGCTCATGGAGGACCGGGAACCCAGCTATGCCTACGGACCTCTACCGGCGTGGCGAGTGGACTGGGTCGACGGCCGTGGGTCGGTGTCGTACGTATCCGTCGGGGACGGGTCGATTCTTCGGGCGGACCACGTGACGCGGACCCGGGCCGCAATCGAGAGCCTTCACACCTTCGCGTTCCTGGATGCGTTGCGCGTGGGCGAGACCCGGCAGCCGATCCTGATCGCGGCCAGCATCGTCTCCCTGGTCACCGTCGCCACGGGCTACCTGCTCACGATCCTGCTGTCGGCCTGGTATCGGCGCCGGCGTGGCGCTCGCGGCTAGCCGCGTGGGCGAATGCGCCCCTCACACCTCGTTGCACCCGGACTCAGCCCGACGTCCACGCCTCGCTGAGTTCGACCAGCCTCGCGAGCGCTTCGTCGTCGAAGGCCTGCTCGTGCGGTCGAGCGGGCTCCATCCCGTTGAAGTAGCCACCGGTCCCGAGATCCGGCGCGTCGATGAGGTGGAGCAGCGCCTCGGCCCCTTCGTCGACCGA
>JAHHMJ010000408.1 GCA_018678395.1 Gemmatimonadota bacterium
CTTCAACACGATGAGTCTCATCGGGGTGGTGATCCTGGTCGGAATCGTGGTGAACGACGCGATCGTGAAGGTGGACTTCATCAACCAGGCGCGGACCGCGGGAATGGCGCTCCGTGAGGCGATCCTCGAGGCGGGGCGGGTGCGTCTGCGGCCGATCCTGATGACCACGGTGACCACGGTCCTCGGACTGCTGCCCATGGCGCTGGGAATCGGCCGGGGTGCGGACCTGCGCGCGCCGCTCGCGATCGCCGTGATCGGCGGGTTGCTGGTGGCCACCCTCCTGACCCTGATCGTCGTCCCGGTCGTATATGCGAGCGTCGAGGACGTACGCAGGCGGCTGGTCGGTGAGCCGCGCTCCTCGGCCGCGCCCGACACCCTCGCCGTTTCGGGAGCCGAGGGGTGATCCGCCTCAGCATCGGGCGGCCCGTCGCCGTCGCGATGGCCTACGCGGGCGTGGCGCTGCTGGGGCTCTTCTCGTGGCAGAACATCCCGATCGAGTTCCTGCCCGACACGGAGCTACCCAAGCTGACGGTGCGGGGGACGTGGCCGGGTTCGAGTCCCGAAACGGTCGAGGCGTTCCTGACCTCGCCGCTGGAGTCGACGATTCAGCAGGTGCAGGGCGTCGACAGCATCAAGTCGGACTCCCAGGAAGGGGGCGCCGCGATCCAGGTGGTCTTCGATCGCGACGTGGACATGGACTTCGTGCGGCTCGAGCTCTCGGAGCGGATCGCTTCGGTCGAAGAGGAACTCCCCCCGGGCATTCGCAACATCGTCGTCGAACCCTACGTGCCCCGCGAGTTCCAGGATCAGCGCCGCCCCTTCCTGAGCTACTCGTTCACCGGCCCGTACATCCTCGAGATGCTCCACCAGCATCTGGAAGACGTGGTCGGGCCGGAGCTCAACCAGATCGAAGGCGTCGCGGTCACCCGCGTCTTCGGGGGGCGCGAGCGGCGCCTGGAGATCCGGGTGGACGAAGAAGAGGTGCGCTCGCTCGGGCTGAACCCGTTCATCGTCTACCAGCGCATCGGCGAGCTCGATCTCGTGCAGGAGGCCGGGATCATCCGTGAGGATGCCAGTCAGCGCACCGTCACGATCGTGAACCGGCCCCAGAGCGCCGCCGACGTCCGACAGGCGCCGCTGCTGGCGATCGACGGGACGGTGGTGCGGGTGGGCGACGTCGCGACCGTTCACGACACCTTCGAGGAGGCCCGCCGGCTGGAGCGCATCAACGGGCGGCCGTCCGTGACGATGGCGCTGACGAAGGCGCGCGGCGCGAATACGGTCCGGACTGCCGATGCGGTCAAGGCACGCCTGGCCGAGCTCGAGCGGCTCAACCCCGACGGGGCCCGGTTCATTCTGGAATACGACGAGAGCGAGGACGTTCGTCGTCAGCTGACCGACCTGCGGGTGCGGGCGGCCGTGGCCGCCGTCGTGATCTTTCTGGTTCTTCTGGTCTTCCTGCGCTCGTTCCGATCGGCCGGCCTGGTCTTCGCGACCATCGCCTTCTCGGTGTTGATCTCGCTGAACCTGATCTACTTCGGTGGGCTGACCCTCAACCTGCTGACCCTCATGGGGCTGGCGATGGGGTTCGGGCTGATCGTCGACAACTCGATCGTGGTGCTCGAGAACGTCTATCGCCGTTGGCAGCGCGGTGAAGAACCCGAATACGCCTCCGAGCACGGCGCGCGCGAGGTGGTGCTGCCCATTCTGGCGTCGACGGCCACGACGCTGATCGTCTTCGTCCCCTTCGTCTACCTCCAGGGTGAGCTGCGCGTCTTCTACGTGCCGCTCGCGATCGTGGTCGGGCTGACGCTGGTCGCCTCGCTGTTCGTGGCGTTCACCTTCATCCCGGCGATCTCGGCGCGAATCCTGCGCGGGCCGAGACCCGAGTTCGCGCTGGCCATGGCGTCCGAGGGATCGCGTCCCGGCAGCGGGGACGTCCCGGACTTCGGACCCGGCGCGGCACGCCGCGGACCCGTCGACGGACAGCCGGGTGCGCCCGAACCTCGCGCGGGACGGGCGCGGCCGCCCATCTATCAGCGCTTCTACGCCGCGGTCGTCGGGTTCACCCTCCGCCATCCGTGGCTGGCCATCTTCGTCACGCTCGCCGCGTTTTCGGGCTCGGCCTACGTGTTCGACCAGTACGTGCAGCGGGGCGTGGTGTGGGGCGGGGGAGGCAACCAACGCACATTCATCTCCATCCGGATCGAGTTGCCGCGCGGGTCGAACCTGGAGCGCACGAACCAACTGGTCGGCTTCTTCGAGGAAAAGTTGGCGGTCCTCCCGGAGGTCGAGCAGTACACCGCGTCCGTCCAGGAGACCTTCGCCGCGATGGAGGTCACCTTCCCGGATTCGCTCGAATTCACGTCGATTCCGCCGGCGATCAAGGAGCAGATGGTCGCCTACAGCCACACCTTCACCGGAGCCGAGGTGCGGGTGTACGGGTACGGCCCGTCCTTCTACGGCGGGGGCAGCAGCCCGCCCACGTACCGGATCCAGATCCTCGGGTACAATTTCGAGCGCGTGCGCGACATCGCCGAAGATCTGGGGGGGCGGCTCGAGCGGCTGGCTCGGGTTCAGGAGGTGGACACCAACGCTTCGGGGGGCTGGACGCGGGACCGGGCCACCGAGTTCACGGTCCACGTCGATCGCACGAAGCTGGCGCGGTTCGACATGTCGGTGTCCGACCTGATCAACCAGTTGGCGCGCGCCATCGCGGGCACCGGGGGCCAGCGCTCGATCAAGATCGGCGGTGAAGACCTCTTCTACGAGGTGAAGGTCCGCGATGCCGACTACGTCGACGTACTCGGCCTGCGCGAGACCATCATCCAGACCCCCGACGGCCGCGGCGTCCGGCTGGGCGACGTGGTCACGATCGACCGTCGCGAGGTGCTCGCGACGATCCACCGCGAGAACCAGCAGTACGAGCGTTCGGTAGCCTACGAGTTCCGCGGGCCCCGCAAGCTGGGCGACCTCTACCGCGACGCGCTCATCGAGAACACCGAACTGCCTCCCGGCTATACGATCCAGGTCACCGAGGGCTTCCGCTGGGGCTCGGACCAGCGCAACCAGATCTACGCGCTGCTGGCGATCTCGATCCTGCTGATCTACATGGTCACGTCGGCGCTCTTCGAGTCGCTGCGGCAGCCGCTCGCCGTGCTGCTGACCGTGCCGATGGCGCTGATCGGGGTCTTCCTGATCTTCTTCTACGCCCGCGCCACCTTCACCCGCGAGGCGTACATCGGGGTCATCATGATGGGCGGGATCGTGGTCAACAACGCGATTCTGCTGGTGGACCACATCAACAACGTCCGCCGCCGGAGCGATCTGAGACTCGCCGACGCCGTGCTGCGCGGCACGCTCGAACGGGTCCGGCCCATCCTCATGACCACGGCCACGACCGTGCTGGGACTGCTCCCGCTGGTGCTCTTCAGCGAGACGGCCGACGCCAACATCTGGAACGCGCTCGGTTACGCCCTGATCGGCGGCCTGCTGTCGTCGACGGTATTCGTCCTCACGACCACCCCGGCGCTCTACTACCTGTTCGAGAAGGGACCGGCCCGAACAGCGGCGTGGCGGGCGCGACGACGAGCCGGCGAGGCCCCGGGACGGTGACGAGCCCCGGCGATGCCGATAGCTTCCCCTGCGGAGCAATCGGCATTCCCCGCCAGGCGAGTTCGACGTGGATCACAAGGGCGACACCGGCCGTGGCGCGGGCCGGGACTTCATTCGCAAGATCATCGACCGTGACGTGGCCGCGGGACGCTACGACGGCATCGTCACGCGGTTCCCCCCCGAGCCGAACGGCTACCTGCACATCGGGCACGCGAAGGCGATCCTGCTGAATCACGGACTGGCGCAGGAGTACGACGGCCGCTTCCACCTCCGCTACGACGACACCAATCCGCTCACGGAGGACGAGGAATACACCCGGTCGATGCAGGAGGACATCCGCTGGCTGGGATGCGACTGGGGTGAGCACCTCTACTACGCGTCGGACTACTTCGAGCGCATGTACGAGGTGGCCCGCGCCCTGATTCGCGCCGGCAAGGCGTACGTCGACTCCGCCTCGGAAGAGGAGATCCGGGAGGCTCGCGGGACGGTGTCCAAAGCCGGGCGCCCGACGCCCGACCGCGACCGTCCGGTCGCGGAGAGTCTCGATCTGTTCGCACGGATGCGCGCGGGCGAGTTCGAGGACGGCGCGTACGTGCTTCGCGGCAGGATCGATCTGGCGTCTCCGAACATGCTGATGCGCGATCCGGTCTTCTACCGCATCCGACACGCGCATCACTACCGCACCGGCGACGCCTGGCCGATCTATCCGCTGTACGACTTCGCCCACTGCCTCGAGGATGCGTTCGAAGACATCACGCACTCGTTGTGCACGCTCGAGTTCGAGAACAACCGCGAGCTGTACGACTGGATTCTGGATGCCGCCGGGTTCGCCGAGCCCCGCAACCACCAGTACGAGTTCGCCCGGCTGAATCTCGACTACACGGTGATGTCGAAGCGGCAGCTCATCCGCCTCGTGCAGGAAGGCCACGTCCGGGGCTGGGACGATCCGCGCATGCCGACGCTCGCCGGCCTCCGTCGTCGCGGCGTACCTCCCGAGGCGATCCGACGCTTCGTGGGCATGGACGGCGTGACCAAGGTGAACTCCAGCCTCGATCCTTCGAAGCTGGATTTCGCGGTGCGCGACGTCCTCAATCCCGTGGCGCCGCGGGCCATGGCGGTGTTGCGTCCTCTGCGGATCGTTCTGACCGACTGGCCCGATGGGCACGTGACCTCCCTTCAAGCGCCCTTCTACCCGGACGACGACACCTCGCCGACCCGGCCGGTGCCGATGAGCAAGGGGCTCTGGATCGATGAAGACGACTTCGCGCTCGAACCGCCCCCGGGGTGGAAGCGGCTCGCTCCGGGACGGGAAGTGCGTCTCCGCCACGGGTACGTCATCAAGTGCCACGCGGTGATCGAGAACCCGGACGGTGGCCCGATGACGCTGCACTGCACCCACGATCCGAGCACCCTCGGGCGCTCCCCCGGCCGAAAGATCGGGGGAACCCTCCAC
>JAHHMJ010000108.1 GCA_018678395.1 Gemmatimonadota bacterium
CTCGACGGTGCCCTCGAGGGGGCCGCTCGCCCGCGTACTGGAAATCGTCCCCGTGAGCTCGCCGTCCTCCTGCACGAAGGTGACGTCCCGCGTGCCGGTGCCGTTGGGCGACTGTACGGTCAGTACCCAATCGCCGGTGAGGTCGACGTCCTGGGCGGCGAGCGGCGAGTTCGGGGCCGCTACGAGAAGCGCGCCGAAGGCGAGCGTGAGGGGCAGGGCGGGGAAGAGATGGGAAAGACGCATAGTCGTCACGTGGATGAAGAGGGGGGGAGTTCGTGGGTCGAGGTCTCGGCAGCGGCGGACAGCTCCGCTTCCATGCGATCCATGAGTTCCTGGAGGAGCTGGATGCGGCGAGTCACGAACCGCTTGTAGATGGAGCGACACAGCACGTAGCTGCCCGTGAGGATGGCGGCGGGAAAGCCGATTGCCAGCGCGGTGGACCCTAGAATACCCCCGAGAGCTCCGCCGACGCCGATCCCGACGCCACCTCCCACCCCTCCCATGACCCCACCGAAAAGCGCGCCCGCCCAGCCGCCGTAGCGTTCGTCGATGCGAATCGACGTGTGACCGTCCTGGACCGACACCAGGATCTGCAGCGTGCGCGGGTTGGAGGGATTCTGCGAGTGCCAGGTGAGGGAGCGCCCGACCTGGCTCGCCTGACCCGGGGCGTCGGCCGCGATCTGGATGATCGGGACGAGCTGGTCGAACACGGCGGGCGAGACCTCGACCGGAAGCGTGCGCTCGAGAAGCACGCGGGTCGGGGCTCCGGCGAGGCTCGCTCCGACGCCTCCCCCGGCCACCTCGGGGCGATCCAGCTCCACCGCGGCCCGCTGCAGGTGCTCCGGGTCGAGCCCCGCCTCGGCCGCGATCTCCTGGAGTTCGGCCAGGGTCAGCCCGGTGGGATCGGGGGCGGTGGGCCGGGAACGTTGCAGCTCGGAGGCCCGCTCCAGAAGGCGGCTGACCTCCTTCTCGTCGTATCGGCGCGGACGGGTGGGTAGATCATTCATGGCTCGCGAATCTATCGGGCCCGACGGGGCCCGGCCAAGCGTGGAGCGCGGGTGACGCCCGGCCTTCGCCGTCGTCGGTGGCGACGCTCCGGGACCCGCGATAGACTCCCGGCCATGTCTCGTCACGTACTCTTCAGCTTCGATCTGGAGCGCGACTTCGCGCGAGCCGTCGAACTGCGCGGTCGCTGGGTCTCCCGAGACCGAACGGCCGGCGGCTTCGCCGAGCGCCCTCAGTGGGTCGGTATACGCGCGCGCGGCCGCGACGGGGTTCTGGAGTGGATCGATCGCGAGATGGAGCGAGCCAGCGTCGTGGTCACGCTCGTGGGCGCGGAGACCGCCGGGCTCTACTACGTGACCCATGCGCTCGAGCAGGCTCACGAGAGAGATCTCGGCGTCGTCGGGATCCGGGTCCATCAGATGGACGATGGACTGCAGCGGGTCGGGGTCCCCGGCTACGACCCGCTCGATGGCTTCCGGGATGCGAGCGGGCGGCGATTGTACATGACGCACGACTGGCTGCCCGGGTTCAGCGATCGGTTCCTGGGCAGCTGGATCGAATTCGCGGCGGAGCAGGCCGGACTCTGACCCTCGACTTCGGCTTCAGTCGACGGTGGCCCAGCACTCGATCTCGACCCGCGCCCCGAGCGCGAGCCCGTTGGCGCCGAGAGCGCTTCGGGCCGGTTTGGGACCGGAGAAGTACTCCACGTAGACCTCGTTGAGTGCCGGCCATTCGGCCATGTCGGCGATCATCACCGTGCATTTCACCACGCGATCGAGCGACGAGCCGTAGCGTTCGAGCACCGCCTGGATGTTGTCCATGGTCTGCCGGGTCTCGGCCTGAATGCCCCCCTCGACGAGGGTCATCGTCCCGGGCAGCGTCCCGATCTGTCCGGACAGGTAGAGCATGTCGCCGACGCGGACGGCCTCGCTGAAGGGCAGCCCCAGAGCCTGCTGCTCGGGGGTCGCGAGATACTCGACGTCCGCGGCCGCCCCGGTCGGGGGCGTCTCGACGGGGGTCGCCGGCTCGCGCGGGCCCGGGGCCCGTTCGACCGGTTCGCAGGCGGCGAATCCCAGGGAGATCAGGAGGGTGGCGGCCGCGGGACGCATGGTGGGGCTCCGGGTCGAGTTCGAAGAGGTGGGCGGCCAAGGTGGGGAGACCCGTCCGGCCGCGCACCCCCCTGGCTCCTCCGACCGGCCCGGGATAGCGTCCTGTCATGAGCCAGCAACGAGTCGGCTTCCGACAGGTCTTCCTCACGGGGCTCCTCCTCTTCTGCTTCGGCGCCTCCGCGGCGCCCGCCCAGGAGCGTCCGCGGATCGGCCTCGCCTTGTCGGGCGGAAGCGCGAAGGGTTTGGCGCACGTGGGGGTGCTGCGGGTGCTCGAACGGGAAGGCGTCCCGGTCGACGTGGTCGCCGGGACCAGCATGGGCAGCATCGTGGGGGGACTCCACGCCATCGGGGTGACGCCGGATTCCCTCGCGGCACTGGCGGTGGGGCTGGACTGGAACTCGCTGTTCACCGATCGCGTCGAGCGTAACCGGCTGACGCCCGACCAGCGGGCGTTCGATGCCCGCACGGTCCTGTCCCTGCCGTTCTCGGAGGGCCGGGTCCGTCTGCCGTCCGGTGCGGTCGAGGGCACGGCGATCGGTCGCCTGCTCGCGCGCCTGACCTGGCCGGTCGCGGGAGTGCGCGACTTCGGGGCCTTTCCGCGCCCGTTCGTGGCGGTGGCCACGGATCTGGATACCGGGGAGGCGGTGCCGTTGACCGGCGGAGTCCTGGCCGATGCGCTGCGCGCGAGCATGGCGATTCCCGGCGCGATCGAGCCGTATTCGGTCGGGGGACGCCTGCTGATCGACGGGGGACTGTCGCGAAACCTCCCCGCCGAGGACGCGCGCGCCCTGGGTGCGGACGTGGTGATCTGCAGCGACGTCTCCGAGCCGCTGGGATCGGCGGGCGAGTCCATGTCGTTCGTGGACGTCCTGATGCAAACGGTCGCGTGGAGCACCACGGCTTCGACGCGGGCGCAGCGGGCTGCCTGTGATGTCCTCATCGAGCCGGACACCGAAGGATTGGCCACGCTCGACTTCGGCGCTGCCCGGGAGTGGATTGCGCGCGGCGAGGCCGCTGCCGAGATGGTTCTCCCCAGACTGCGGGCCATCGCCGAGGCGATGGGATCGGTACCGAGCCCCGGTGCGGCGGCGGCCCTGTCCGATTCGATCCGGATCACCGCTCTGCGCATCGACGCGGGCGGCGACGAGGCCGCGGCGGCCCTGATCCGCAGAACGCTGGGTCTTGCGAACGACAGCATCGTCGGCGCCGACCGGCTGGACGCCGTGCTGGAGGATCTCGCGGCAACGGGGCTGGTGGGGCCCGTGCGCTACCGCATCGACCCGCTCGGCGAGGGGGCCGAGCTCGAGCTGGCGACGAGCGGGCGACGGGGCGATCAGGTGGGACTCGGGTTTCGGTACGACGACCGACAGCGCGCGGCCCTGCTGTTCACCGCCACCCTCTTCGACCGCATCCAGTACGGGTCGGCGACGCGGCTGGACCTCCGGCTCGGCGAAGAGCTGCAGTGGCGCGCCTCGTATCTGAGCGGACGCGCCCTGACGGGGACCGTCAGCGTCGGTGCCGAAGTCGGCTGGGCTCAGTCACCCCTGGATGTCTACGAGGGGGGACTGCGGATCTCCCGAGCCGAGGTCGAAGTCGCGTCGGCGGCCCTGCTGCTCGGGCTGGCGGCGGATCGGGCCTCGATCGCGGCCCTCGAACTCCGTGGGGAGCGGGCGGTGGAATCCACCTCCGTTGCGATCGTCGACGCCTCGGAATCGGTCTGGCTCGGGTCGGCCTCACTCTTCGTGCTGCGTGAGACCTTCGACCAGGCCGACTTCCCGCGGACCGGCGCCCGCCTCTACCTGCGTTCCGAGGTGGGTCTCAGCACGGCCGCCGAGGGCGGCGGGTTCTCGCACCACGTCCTCGATGTGCGGGGGCGCTTTCCCGTTACCGCCCGCGCGTCGCTCCTGGCCGAGGCTCATCTCGGCTACGCGGAGGGGCGGGACGTGCCGCTTCACCGTGCCTTCTTCATGGGCGGTGATCATCCCTCACCCCTCTTCGGGCCGACGCAGCCCACCTTCGCCGGACTTCCGACCCAGTCCGAGTCGGGGCTCGCCCTTCAGCTCTTCCGGGCCGGGATTCAGGTCGAGCCGTTGAACGAGCGGTTCGTTCGCCTCTGGGTCGACGCCGGAGAGGCGAGACCGGTGTGGCGGGTCGATCCGGGCTCGTGGTCGTGGGGGTGGGGCCTGTCGATCGGCACGGCGTCGTTGGCGGGTCCGCTCAGCGTCACGATGTCCGGCGGCTCCGGCGACGTGCAGTGGTCGTTCAACGTCGGCCGGCGCTTCTGAGTCGAGCGCGGTACGGTCAGGGACGCCAGCCCGAGAAGCGAAACGTGAGTCCGATCCCGCCGGTCTGCGGGTCCACGGCGAGGCTCGGCGCGCGTCCGAAGAGCGCACCCATGCCGGCGGATTCCTCGCGTCGCGCCATGACGACCTGGGCCACGCCCCAACCCCAGGCGGCGCCGATCCAGGCGTCCGACGCCCAGTGTTTCTCGCTCGAGACCCGTTCGTAGGCCATCGCCCCGGCGAGCCCGTAGAGCGCGACCGTCGCGGGCCACCGGTCGATGTGGTGGGAGAGGATTGCCGCGACCTGAGTGAAGGTGGCCATGTGCCCGGACGGCAGCGCCGTTCCCTCGCCCGGATCGAACGTCCGGGGATCGGCTCCCTCGTCGGGCCGCCGCCGCCCCAGGACACGACGCATTCCCTGTCGGCCCAGTCCGGCGATCCAATGCGAGAACAACAGCTCCTTGAAGACCAGCTCGCCGCCTTC
>JAHHMJ010000007.1 GCA_018678395.1 Gemmatimonadota bacterium
GGCAGGTCCGCCAGGTAGCGTTCGAGGTCATCGGCGAGTTCGGCAGCCGTGGCGTAGCGCCTGTCGGGCTCGACCTCCATCGCGCGAAGACAGATCGCCTCCAACGCGCGGGGCACGGAAGACACGAGACCTCGCGGCGGCAGGAAGACTGCCTCGACGACATTCTTGAGCACGTCGATGGGCGTATCGCCGGCGAACGGCCGGCGCCCGGTCAGGAGCTCGTAGAGGATCGTCCCGAGAGCGTAGACGTCGGTGGCGGTGGTGATCGTCCCGCCCTCGATCTGCTCGGGGGCGGCGTACGCCAGGGTGAGCGCCCGTGGGGCCCCGACCACCGTGGTGATCCCGGTGGCATCCGCGCCGCTCTCCGAAAGCACGCGCGCGATGCCGAAATCCAGGAGCTTCACCGTGCCGTCGTCGGCCACCAGCACGTTCGACGGCTTCAGGTCACGGTGTACGACCAACCGCTCCTGCGCGTACTGGACTGCGGCGCACACCGTCTCGAAGAGCCGTAGCCGGGCGTCGACCGAGAGGCGCTGCTCGTCGCAGTAGGCGGTGAGGTGGCGGCCCTGGACGTATTCGAGCGTGAACCAGGGCAGGCCTGCGTCGGTCATGCCGCCGTCGACGAGGCGCGCGATGTTCGGGTGCTCGAGGCTGGCGAGAATCTGCCGCTCGCTGCGGAAGCGGGCGAGGATGCCTTCGGTGTCCATTCCCCGCCGCAGGACCTTCAATGCGACGCTCTGATCGAACGCCCCATCCGCGCGCCGGGCGCGATACACGACGCCCATGCCCCCCTCGCCGATCCGGGCGTCGACGCGCCAGGGGCCGATCCGGGACCCGAGATGGGCATCCGTATCCCCACGGTCCGTCACTCCGCCTTCGACCTCCACCGCCTCGTCGAGCCCGTCCAGAAGCTGCCCGGGATCGCGGTCCACTGCCGAGTCCTCCGTGGCGTCGGCCGCGAGCAGCGCCAGCAGCTCCGCGTGGAGGTCGGAGTCCGCCTCCGCGAGGTCGGCCAGGAAGTCGTCGCGCTCGGGGCCCTCGAGTTCGAGAACCGTCTCGAAGAGCGACTTCAACGTCGCCCAGCGCTCGCGATTCATACGTGGTCCGTCTGGATCACGGTCACCCCTCCGTGCGGGTCCAGGTCACATCGTAGTACATCGACACCTGGCATGCGCCGGTCGCGCCGATGCGGTCTCCCGTGAGGGCGTGGATTTCGTCGTTCGGTATTCGACGCGGAACAGCCGGCGAAATCGTGTCATGGGTCGGGGATGACACGAAAACCGCGGGGATGCCGCGTCTCTCGGGTGAACGAACCGGAATCCCCTCACCAGGAGTTCACCATGAGGACCTCGACCGTCCCCTGGATCGCGGCGGCGGTGGCCGCCCTCGTCTTCTCGCCGGCCTCGTCCAGCGCACAGGCACCGGTCGCTCCCCCCGCCGAAGCGACCCGCGCCGGAGTCCACTTCTCGATCGGTCTCGGACCCGGTTCTGCTTCGGCATCGTGCCCGGGCTGCGGCGCCGACTTCTTCGAGGATCGCCTGACCGGCGTCTCCGGCATCGCACAGTTGGGCTTCTTCGCCAACCCCCGCCTCGCGGTCGCGGCGGAGTTCATCGGGTGGCTGAAGAACGACGCACCGATCTACCGCCGTGTGGCCGGCCTCGGCGTCAGCGTGCTCGGGTATCCCAGCGCGACCAGCGGCTTCTTCGTCAAGGGTTCCGTCGGCGGCCTGCGCGCCATAGCCGAAGACGACCTGCTGCTGATCCAGACGGATGCGTGGATGGCCACGACCGGCATCGGCTACGACGTGCCGGTGGGCGAGAACGTCTCCCTCACGCTCTACGCCAACTACGTCCGCGGCTTTGGCGGGACCACCTGGGTGAACGGGGCTTCGAGCCCGGTCGTGGTGACGCCCAACGCCATCCAGGTGGGCGCCGGCTTCACGGTGCACTGATGCCCGACGCCTCGGCGCAGACTATGATGCGGGATGCGCGACGACGGCGACGTCACCCGGCTTCTGCAGGACATGTCCGACGGCTCGGAGGAGGCGGCGGAGCGGCTCTACCCTCGTGTGTACGCCGAGTTGAAGAGCATCGCCGCCGCCCGCCTCCGGGCCGAACGCGCAGGCCACACGCTCAGCGCGACTGCGCTCGTGCACGAGGCCTACCTCAAGCTGGTCCGGCAGTCCGATGTGGATTGGCAGAGTCGCGGTCACTTCTTCTCGATCGCGGCGCGTGCGATGCGGCGGGTCCTGCTCGACTACGCCATCGCACGCAAGGCCGAGAAGCGAGGCGGTGGGGCCGCGCTGGTCACCCTCGAACACGAAAGCGCGGGCCGTGACGTGGACCTCGATCAGGTGATCGCGATCGACGAGGCGCTCACACGGCTGGCCGAGCTCGACGCCCGTCAGGCCCAGGTCGTCGAGCTCCGCTACTTCGGCGGACTGAACCTCGGAGACATCGCGGCGGCGCTCGAGGTCTCGCTGTCGAGCGTCAACCGGGACTGGCGGATGGCGCGTGCGTTCCTCGCGAACACGCTGAGTTGAGGCGTCCCGCTACTCGCCCTGACCCAGCGAGTAGCCCCGCTCACCGTCGAAGGTGTAGAGGTGCTCGGTCTTGATCACGTCGAGCTTCACGAAGTGGAGCGCCGACAGCAGATCGAGGACGTCGTCGAAGGTCGCGTCTTCACCAGCGAGCGGCACGAAGCGGCAGCGCCAGTGATCGGTATGGAACGTCTCCGGGAGTCCGTCCGGATACACCTTCACACCGCGGT
Source organism: Gemmatimonadota bacterium (assembly GCA_018678395.1). GTDB lineage: Bacteria > Gemmatimonadota > Gemmatimonadetes > Longimicrobiales > Gaopeijiaceae > Gaopeijia. Next base: position 2,771 of record JAHHMJ010000007.1, read on the forward strand.
TGGTGATCATCTTGAGCTTCCAGTCGGCCGCGGCCGCGGCGGCCTCCAGCATTCCCCCGACAACGTCGGCGTTGCGGTTGGGGCCGTCCCAGTCGACGAAGACGTCGATGCCGACGAGCTTCTTCTCCTTCCGCTCGACCGGCCTCGGCTCGATGCGAATGCCTCCGGTCGATCCGCCGCCCTGGCCGTAGGCGGCGGCCGGGAGCGTGTCCGGGCCCTGGCCGAGACGCTCGATGACCGCGTCGGTGAAGCCGCGAGTACCGACGCGCTCCTTCGAGTACGCACCCTCC
>JAHHMJ010000062.1 GCA_018678395.1 Gemmatimonadota bacterium
TATGAGGACCGTGGCCGCGAGGAGCAGAAGCAGTGCGACAGGCAGAACCACGGCTCGTGGCCCGAACGGCGCCGCTCGGGCTCGGACCCCGATCCCAGGGGTCACGGCCACGCCCACATCCTCCTCGCACCGCGGGAGGCCTCGACGAGAACGCGGCCGGTCTGCAGCACGATCCCGACCGAGTCGGGAGGGAAGACGGCGGCGGTGAGGGGTTGAGCCCCGCCCCGGCCGCGCCGATACCGGAACGCGTCGTCCAGAGTGTAGCCGCCCCGCTCGAATCCCCTCAGAAGGACCGCCGGCTGGACGACATCCGACTGCCACTCGATGTGCAGGGCCGAGCCGTCCGCACAGTCTCGCGCCCGGGTGACTCGCGAGACCCGCCGAACGGACGGAACGCCCGTCGCCGACAGGATCCACACCGAATCCTTCGATGGATCGGGCCGGCGCGAGCCCCTCCAGGAGACCGAGGCTCCCCCCCGACGTCCGGCCGCACAGGGTAAACCCCACCACCGGTAGGCCCGAACCAGGACTTCCCCGGAGCGACCGCTCCCCACGATCCCCTCGGCATCGAGATCCATCAGCAGGCCGACGACGCGGGTCGCGTCGGCGCGGGTGCTCGCACCGTCGAGCCAGGCCGCCTGGTCGCGGGCCGCGGCCGCAGCGCTCCAGAGGCCCACCACGATCAGCAGCGAAAGGGTGAACGCGACGAGGGCCTCCACGAGACTCACGGCGATCCCCCTGCCGTCCACAGCACCGCAATCCGCCCCTGCTCGATCGTCCACGCCTCGTAGCGGGTCCCCCCGGACTGGGGCCGGAACTCGATCCAGCCCCAACCGAAGTCGGATCGTCCGACCGCCGCGCCGGCCAGATCGGCGGAATCCGCAACCGCCTGGACCGCCCAACGCACCTCGTCGTCGAGGACCGATCGACGCGTGCTCCGGACGGAAACCTGGAGCAAGCCGATCACCCCGATCCAGGCGAGACTGGTGAGGACGAGAGTCACCGCCACCTCGGCGAGCGAGAGTCCGCGGCTCACCCTCATCGCCGAACCCTTCCGTATGCGGAGACCACGAGCACCGCCTCCGCCCCGCCCAGGGTGACGCGGACGGTACGAGCGGCCATGCGCCCGACCCCGGCTGCATCGAAGTGCAGGTCCGCCCGGGTCATGCTACCGCCGAGATCGAGGGCGACTCCCCATTCCCGGGCGAGGTCGATGCGTCTCAGCGCTTCACCGGAGGACGTGAGCACGACTTCGGGTGGAGTCGTGGCGAGCGTCACGGTCGCGCCCCCTCGCCCCACGGCGACCCCGCGAGCCTCGCGGACTACGCTCGCCAGGGCGTCCCGCGCGGCCACGACCGCCCAGCGGTCTCTCAGGAGCGCGCCGCCTCGGATGGAAGCCGCCGTGAGAACTCCGAGCAGGGTCAGCAGCAGGATGGCCTCGAGAAGCGTGGTCCCGAGGGCGGGGGAAGTCGAAAGCCTCTCCGTGTTCGTCATGGACCATGGTCGGCACCCGTCGGGGGCGCTCCCATGGCTCCATCGGACGACTCCGCGGAGCGACTCCGTCGCGACGACTCAGGCCAGCCCGTAATCCTGGATCTTGTACCGAAGCGCTCGCGGGCTCAGCTCCAGGAGCTCCGCCGCCTGCGTCTTGTTGCCGGAGGTGCGCTCGAGTGCCCTCTGAATCAGCAGCCGCTCCAACTCGGCGAGGCGACGCTTGACGGAAAGATCGTCGTCGTCGGTCGCCGCCATGCCGATCGGCGAGGGGTTCCGGACCTGGGCCGGTAGATCCTGGACGGACACCTTGGGTCCGTCGGTGAGGACCAGCGCGCGCTCGAGAACGTTCTCCAGCTCGCGCACGTTGCCCGGCCACGGGTAGGACAGCAGCACCTTCATGGCCTCGGGAGAGATCCCTTCGATCTCGATTCCCATCCGCTCCCGATGGCGGTCGAGGAAGTACCGCGCGAGTTCGGGGATTTCCTCCGCCCGGCGCAGGAGGGCGGGAAGGTGAATGGGCACCACCGCCAGACGATAGTAGAGGTCCTGGCGGAACGAGCCGTCCGCGACGGCCTCCTCCAGATCCCGATTCGTCGCCGCGACGATCCGGACGTCTACGGGCGCGCTCCGATCGCTACCCACGGCGCGGGCCTGACGCTCCTGGACTACCCGGAGGAGCTTCACCTGCAGGTTGCCGGGGAGCTCGCCTACCTCGTCCAGGAACAGAGTCCCGCCCCGCGCGGTCTCGAAGAGGCCCACGCGATCGCGGTCGGCGCCGGTGAAGGCGCCCTTCACGTGGCCGAAGAACTCGCTCTCGAGAAGGTTCGCGGGAATCGCTCCGCAGTTCACGGGGACGAAGGGTCCATCGGCCCGCCGACTCTCCCGATGGATCAGACGAGCCACCAGCTCCTTCCCCGTCCCGCTCTGGCCCGACAGAAGGACCGGGGATTCGTGCGGCGCCACCTTCGTGGCCACCTCCAGCGCCTCCAGCATCGCCGAGGAACGCGCCACGAGATCGCCGAAGCGACGATCCGCTCGCACCTCACTTCTCAACCGCCCGACCTCTCGGCGCAGATTCTCGCGCTCCTCGGCCTTGCGCACGGTCAGGACCACCTCGTCCGCGCCGAACGGCTTCGGGATGTAGTCGTATGCGCCCTTCTTCATCGCCTCGACGGCGAGATCGGAGGACCCGTACGCCGTCATCACCATCACCAGCGCCTGACCTCCGGACTCACGGTATCGACAGAGGAACTCGAGGCCGTCCATCTCCGGCATCCGGACGTCGCAGAGGATCATCGCCGGCTTCTCGGACGCGGCGCGCGTCAGCCCTTCCGAGCCGTCCGCGGCCTGGACGACCTGATAGCCGGCGTCGTCCAGAATCATGGAGAGGGAGCGGCGCAGCCCCCGGTCGTCGTCGATAACGAGGATCTTCACTCGGCGTCTCTCCACGGAACCCCGGGGAGTCGCACCGTGAATTCGGCGCCGCCCTCCGGAGCATCTTCCAGATGAATGGCTCCGCCCATGCCTTCGACGAGGCGAGCGCAGATGGACAGCCCGAGACCGGTGCCACGGCCTGGGTCCTTGGTGGTGTAGAACGGGTCGAAGATGCGATCCCGGAGCTCGTCCGGGACGCCCGGGCCGCCGTCGGCGACACGGAGGACGACGACGTTGTCCGCCGTGAACAGCGGGTCGGCACCCTCGGGGCTCTTGTCCTTGCCGACCCGGCGCCGGTGCATGTAGTTGACCCCCGGGGGATCCCCGTCACGCCGGATGGGCATCGACTTGACGGCGCCGTCCTCGACGTCGAGTTCGACGCGGAGGCGGTGCTTGTGCGATCCGTTCATCGCATCCAACGCGTTCAAGACCAGGTTGAGGAGGATCTGCTCGACCGCAGTAGCATCGACCAGCGCCTCGGGTCCGGGGGGCTCCCAGCCTCGCCACACGAGTTCCACCCCGTCGAGCCGGCCCTGCCGTTCCAGAAGTTCACGAATGCGGATGCCGACGTCCGCGAGGGAGATCGAGTCCGCATCGAGTTCCCGCGGGCGCGCGTAGTCCAGGAGGGTCCGGATGATCGCATCGATGCGATCGGCTTCCGATCGGATCGACTCGAGCAGTTCCGTAT
>JAHHMJ010000406.1 GCA_018678395.1 Gemmatimonadota bacterium
AGGTCGTCGGCGGCCGGCGCTCCGACCATGCGCCGCACCAGCGCGTGAATGCGGTCGACCGTTGCTCGGTAGAGACGCTCGAATGCCTCCGCGTCCCCGCCTGCCGCGAGGCGGGCGTCGGCGTGGAGGGAGTCGGGCGAAGCGGTCACTCGCAGTGCGGACACGGTCGAATGGACGGGGTCTCGGGGGGAGCCGTGAGTTCGTGAACTTGGACGACCGTCCCCGCCGAGAGGTTGGAACCGGGGCGCGCTGTCTTGCGTCGTCTCCCGCGGGGTGACAGCGTGACCGGGTCCGATATTCCCGACGTGCCCCCCGGCCCCGAGGTTTCCATGGAAGTCCTCCCCGTCGATCTGACCGCTATCGTCGCGATCATCATGGGCATGTCCGTGGTTCTGATTCCGGTGGCGGGAGCCACGGCGCGGTTCGCCCTCAAGCCGCTGGTCGAGTCGCTGGCCAAGGTCAACGAAGTGCGGGGCGTCGAAGAGACCGTGGCCATCACGGAGCGGCGCGTCGCCCTGCTCGAGCAGCAGCTGGAGGCGATGGAATCGTCGGTGCGCAACATCGAGGAAGGACGCGCCTTCGACCGGGCTCTGGGGTCGGGGTCGGGCCCCGCGGCCTCGCAGTCCGAGGCACCATGACCCTGCAGACCGAGATCATCGCCCACCGCGGCTACTGCGCCGTCGCTCCCGAGAACACGCTCGCAGCGGTCGAGCGGGCGCTCGAAGCCGGGGCCGACGCCGTGGAGTGGGACATGCATGTCGCCTCGTGTGGGACCCCCGTACTCATCCACGACGCGTCGCTCGGACGAACCACCAGCGGCTTCGGCCCGGTGCGACGCCGCTCGCTCTCGCAGCTGCAGGCGCTCGACGCGGGATCGTGGTTCGACCCCGCCTTCGCCGACGAACGGATCCCTTCCTTCGCCGAGGCGCTGGATCGGGTAAAGGGCCGGGTGGGGCGGGTCTATGCCGAGGTGAAGGGCTACCGCGAGCTCGAGGATCTCGACCGAATGGCGCGGATTGCACGAGATGCGGACATGGCCTACGACACCGTCTTCATCTCGATGGATTGGGGCATCGTCGAGCGCATCGCGGGGCAGGATCCGACCGTCGGCATCGGCTACATCGTCGAGGAGCGGTCCCGCTGGGAGGAGGCGCTCGAACGCGCCACGCCCCAGCCTCGCGCGATCCTGGACGTCGACTACCGGATCCTGCTCGCCGAACCCGACCTGGTCGCCCAGGCCCGCGGTCGGGGGATCGACGTGGCCGTGTGGACGGTCGACGACCCGGCGGACGCGCAGACGCTGCGCACGCACGGCGTGACCCGGATCACGACGAACCAGGTGACGCGCCTCCTCGAGTGGCGGGACGGCTAGAATCCACGGTGGGGGTGATCACCGCGAAGCAGGAGCCCTCGCCTTCGACGCTCTCGACCGTCACGTGCCCCCCATGGGCCTCCACGATCCCCTTCACGATGGCGAGGCCGAGGCCGGCCCCCGATCGGGCCGCACGGTCGCGACGCCAGAAGCGGTCGAACAGGTGCGCCTGATCCTCTTCGGGGATTCCCGGTCCCGTGTCCCGGACCGCCAGGCGGACGCCGTCACCGTCGTCCGTGCGCGCCGCCTCGACGTCGATGCGCCCACCCTGAGGCGTGTGGCGCAGCGCGTTGCCGAGGAGGTTGCCGAGCACCTGCAGCATCCGGTCTCGATCCGCCCACAGATCCGGGAGATCGGCCGGTATGCGGGCATGGAGGTCGAGCGATCGCTCCATCGCCCGTGACGCGACCGCGGCCACGGCCTCGTCCACCAGCGGGCCGACGGCGCAGCGGGCGGGTCGCACGGCGAGGACTCCCGCATCGATGCGGGACACGTCGAGCAGGTCGTCGATCAGCCGATTCCCGCGATCGGCGGCCCGCTGGATGAAGCCGAGCTGCATCCGCATCTTGTCCGGCTCCAGCGATACCTCCTGAAGGAGCTCGGCCGAGGCCGCGATGGAACCGAGCGGGTTGCGCAGGTCGTGGCTGACCACGGCGAGCGTTTCCTCTCGTGCCCGCACGGCCTCGCGCAGAGCCTCCTCGGCCTCGCGGACCGCCGTCATGTCGGTCAGCGTGAGGACGGCGCCTCGGACGACCCTCCCGTCCATGAGCGGGCGGAGCGCCCACCGGACGGGTACCCGGCGGCCGCGGCGGTGCCAGACGAAGTCGTCGACGCTCTCCGCGCCACCCTCCTCGCGCAGCACCGCGAGGATCGGACAGTCTTCGGGTTCGTGCCGCTGGTCCTCGGGCGCACCGGCGTGGAGGAGATCGTGGAGGCTCCGTCCGCGAGCTTCTTCCTCACCGTAGCCGAGCAGCCGGGATCCGGTTGCGTTGATGGTGAGGAGCCGCCCGTCGAGATCCACCCCCAGAACCCCGTCTCCCGTCGCTTCGAGCACCGCGTCGATCTCCCACCGCGCACGGACCGCATCCCGGCGCCTGAGGTTCGCCTCGGTGATGATCCCCCGCAGCCGTCGGCCGACGACGGCGACGGCCACCGTCGCGAGCAGCGCGAGCGCGAGCAGGGCGATGGTCAGCTGAAGCTGCTGTCGTCGAGCATCCTCTGCGGCGGTCCGGGCCGCCTCCATGCGCGCGTTGATCAGCTCTCGGAAGACCCGTGAGTTGAGCAACATGCGCTCGTATCGCGTCCGGTCGGCCTCGGCCTGGTCGAGGAACGCGACGCGGGCGGTGTCGCTGGCGAGCGCGTCCCGGTGCCCGAGGTGCCACTCCCACGAGGCGTCGAAGAGGGGCAGAGCCTGCTGTCGGACGTCGACGTCCATGCGCTCGAGGAGCGGAAGCAGATCCTCGCGGATGGACTCCTCGTCGCTCAGCAGGTCCTGGTAGCGGACCCGGGCTTCGACGTCCCCCGTCAGGAGGTACTCCCGAAAGCGGAGCATCTGGCGGGTCTGCACCAGCGCGAGCTCGGCCGCGAAGCGTTGCGCGGGTTCGAGGACCTCGCCGATCGCCCGCTCCTCTTCGGCGATCTCCCGGCTCGTGACGATGGGCACCCCGGCCAGCGCCAGGATCGCGAGCACGATGAAGAAGAGCGCCCACGGTCGAGCTTCCGGCACGTCGAGCGGCGTGGGGCCGCGATGCGGGGCTCGGCGGGTCTCCATGCTCGACGATACGGGCGAGGCCGCGCGCCGACCACCCCGCTCGCCGGACGAACTCAGAGCAGCAGCGCTTCGACTCGATCGGCGAGGATGTTGGAGAGCCGCGGGTCCCGGCGCCCGAGACGCGGCGGTCCACCGCCGGCGGCCGCGGCCGCGGAGTCGCCCGCGACCACCGCCACGAACCGGACCTCATCGCCGACCTCCGCGGAGTACAGCGGCTCGCCGTCGTCCGCCCGCACTTCGATGGTCGGCCACGGGCCGTGCCTCCACCCCTCGGCGACGACGATGTCCGCGTCGCGGAGGTGACGCCGGACCAGCGAGGCGATCGAGCGCTCGCCTCGCTTCCACCCACCGACGAGGGCCATCCCCTCGGGCCCCGTCATCAGCACCCGCCGGGCTCCCCCCTCGTGCCGCAGTCGCCAGGAATCGGTCCCCTCGTGGTCGAACCGGAAGCCGTGCCCGTGCTTGAGCGCCGCCACGTCGTGCCCGCGATCGACCAGCTCGGCGATGAGCCCCGCGGCCACCGTGGTCTTGCCCGAGTCCTTCCATCCGGACACGGCGACGATCGGGGGCAGCGGCAGACCGCGAACGTCGGCCATCGCCTCGGGCACGTTGACGTTCGCGAGCAACTCGCCGGGTCCGAGGCCGAGTTCGTCGGAGAGCCCCCCGGCCGACACGCGTCGAACGGCCGGCCAGTCCCCCACCCACCCGATCGCACTCCGAGCCCCGATATCGAGGGCGCCTCCTACGGCGGTACGGGTCTCGACGCCCCAGACACCGCAAAGCGGCTGGAGTGGATCGTCCGGTACGGCCACCGTTCGTCGCGGAGTGGGGCTCTCTCGCCACGACTCGATCAAGCGCACCATCGTCGCGGTGTGCACCACGGGCAGATCGCACGCCAGCACCACGACCGCATCGAAGTTCTCGGCGATCGCCCGATCCAGGCCCGTCTCGATACCGGCGAGCGGGCCCTGTCCGGGGCGGAGATCCGGGAGCTCGGGTGCACGACCGATCAGGACCCGCTCACACACCGGGCGCAGGGTCCGGGCAGCCCGTTCGATCAGGGTGCGGCCGTCCAGTCGAGCCTCACCCTTGGGGCTCCCGAAGCGTCGACTCCCGCCTCCGGCGAGTACGAGACCGAGCAGACGCGGCACGACGCTCACGCGTCCTCCCGCAGTGGGAGCGTGACCCGCTCCTCGCCCGTGTAGAGATTGAAGCCGCCGTCCCGTGTGAAGCCGGCCAGCGTGACGTTGAACCGCCGCGCGGTGTCGACGGCCAGAGACGACGGAGCCCCCACGGCGACCACCGCCGGCACCCCCGCGGCCACCGCCTTCTGGATGATTTCGAACGAGGCCCGGCCGCTGACGACCAGCACCCGATCGCCCGCCGGCAGCCGGCCCGCGAGCAGCGCCGCGCCCAGCACCTTGTCGACTGCGTTGTGGCGTCCCACGTCCTCGTGCACCGCGTCCGGGGTCCCGGAGCCGTCGGCGAGCGCCGCGGCGTGAAGGCCGCCCGTGCGCTCGAAGTCGCGCTGGTGCTCGCGGAGCCTCTCGGGGAGCGAGGCCAGCCGGTCGGCGTCGAGCCGTACCGTCCCCTCCAGCGGGAACGGCGCACAGCCCTCGATCTCGAGCGCCTCGATCGACGCCTTCCCACACACGCCGCACGACGACGAGGTGAAGACGTTCCGGGTCAGGCGCTCGAGGTCGACCTCGATCCCCGGACGGAGCCGCGCCTCGACGATGTTGTATTCCTGCGGCCCCTCGCCGGAACGGCAGTAGGTCATCTCCGCCAGGTCCAGACGCGAGGCGAGCACGCCCTCGGTCAGGAGGAATCCGGCAACGAGCTCGAAATCGTGGCCGGGCGTGCGCATGGTGACGGCGATCGACACGCCGGCGTCGGCGCCGTGCGGCCGGACCCGCATCTCGAGGGGCTCCTCCAGCGAGAGAACGTCACGCGTCCGCCGGACCCGCCCATCCCGCAATCGGATGACGGGCACTCGGGTGGTACTGCGTGCCGGGCGCGCCATCAGAGACCCGGGACGAGGATCACCAGGAGCAGGTATCCAACTGCCCCAAGGATCGATGCGAAGACCGCGCGCAGCGTCGATACGTCGAGGGATTGGCGGACGCCCACGACCACGGCAATGAGGACCCAGAGCGCCAGGATGGGCGAGAGCACGCCCCCGATGAAGCCACCCAGAAACGGCAGCAGACCCAGCAGGACCAGGATCTGCGGTGAGAACGCGAAGCCCACGGCTCGAAACACCTCTCCGAGGGTCGCCGTCCCCCCGAACAGCCGGGTCCCCACCAGGAAGGTGACCGCACACCACAGCCCCACGCCGACCAGTTGGCTCCCCGCGGCCGTGGCCATTCCGATCGGGCCCGCGCCCATGGCGGCGCCGGCCTGCGCCGCGGTCACGAGAGCGACCACCCCGGCTGCCTGGACGGTAGCCGTGGTGTCCTTCTCGACCTCGTCGAAAGTCGCAACATCCAGCGTCGCGGCGCCGACCATGCGGTCGATGAAGCTCTGGGCCATCGTCGCGTTCTCCGTGCTCAGCCGGGCGACCAGGTGCGGGACAGACCGAGGTCGACCGTGAAGTCCACCGAGGGGCTGTTGGGGGGGACGTCTTCGGTGAAGCCGAGGTGCCAGGACCACCCCCGACCCATCCGTCCGGCCGCCCCGAAGGTGAGATTCACGGGATAGCGGTCGAGTTCCGCGAACCCGAAGCCCGCCGCGTAGCGACTGCCGCCGAAGAACTGACCGATCAGCGACAGTCGGTCACCGAACTGACGCTCCACGGCGACGCTCCCGAACCAGGCGCCGTCGCGCATGATCGCCTCGAGAGCCGTGGGAAGCCGGAACCGCACGATCCCCGCCGACAGATGCACGTGGGTCGGACCCCACGACCGGCGGGCCGCGACCTCGAGAGATCCGTCGGTGCGACGGCTGCTGGCGCGGTGGTCGCCTGCCGCGAGTTTGACGCGGCCGCGAACCGTGAGGGCTCCGCGCGAGTCCGCGTCCCCGAGCAGCCGCCACGCGGCCCACAGGCGCGGGGCTTCGAGACCGGTCCCCGGAGGGAGGTCGACGTACGCCCGCACCGGCCCGCGCCGGGCCCCCAGATACAGCCCGTACTGGCCGTTGGCCACCTTCTCGCGATCGGCGTTCGGAAGACCGAAGAGATCGTGGATCCCCTGGATCGCCGGGTCGAGGAATCCGCCCCAGTTGTGCTGGATGCCCAGGGACGCCCCGACCTCGAGCCCCGTGCCGAGGCCGCGCGAGACCGCCAGGACCGTCGAAGAGCGCTCCAGATCGAACCGCTGCTCGAAGGTGTCCGAGAAGTTGTACTCGAAGATGTTCGAGTAGGCCGTGGCGATCTCCACTCGCCAGGCACCCGCGTCGAGCACCGCGGTGCCCTCGACGGTGGGCGTCAGGAAGAGGTGGTAGAGCGGATTGCGCTCGGCGACAGGAAGCGGTCCGAGAGGCCCGCTACGCCGGAAGGGGTCGGCGACCTGTTGGAGGATGGAGTCGGCCGGCAACCCCAATGAGTCCGCGGCCACCGGACCCTCGTCTTCGCCTGGCCCACCGGTGCGCACGACGTCCTGACCCGCCAGCGGCGACCCGCCTCCAAGGAGACCGGAGAGGATGACGAAGACGCCGGCCAGCGAGCGCCCGAGGGGGCTTCGCGGCTCGAACCCGTCTCGCGGACGAGGCCCTGCGATTCGATCGGGAAGAGAGGACACGGCCGAGAGTGGGGGACCGGGGCGGCAGGTACCGCGAGCCCCTGGGGCTCGTGGCGATCCGTCGGAAAGTGAACGCTTCCTGGCCTGCGGACGCGACACGCTCAGTCGTCACACTCCGAGCAACCGGTGTCCTGGGAGCGCTGGATCTTGATCCGATTGCCGGGCTGAGTCCGCCACACGTCGTAGTCCCCGTCGTCCGCGAACGGCAGGCACCCGGCGAGCTTCCATGTGCCCCCGTTGCTCGGGTTCGGAACACAGTCCGAGATCGACACCGTGTTCCCGCGACGCCAGACACTCCATGTCCCCTGGTTGATCTGATATCGACCGAGGTAGATGAGGGGCGAGGGTGGGAGGGCGGAGTCGAACCCGCAGGATGGATTCTCGATTTCCGGCTCGCACACCCAATAGCCGCCGTCCTCGCAGTAGACACAAGCCATCACGCACCTCCCTGAGAGATGGACTACGGAAGGGCACCCTCCAGTTCGGCGAGACGCACGCGCGCCTCGTCCTCGTAGGGTGCCGCTCCCGCCGTCGGTAACCGCGTCTCGAGAAAGGCCCGATAGGCGGCGATCGCACCCCGGCGATCCCCGAGGGCCTCCAGAGCCTGGCCCTTCCGATACAGGGACAGCGCTTTGAGACCCCAGCCCACGTCCCTCGCTTCGAGGCTCAGCGCCATACTATCCAGCGCACTCAGCAGCCGCAACGCAACGCCGGGCGCTCCCAGGTCGAGTGCCGACGCGCCCAGGAGGTACGACCGCGTCGCTCCCCGGACCCGGGGGTCGCCATCGGCCAGCGCGGCCTCGAGTGCCCCGAGCCGGTCATCGGATGCCGGATCCACAGCCGTCCAGAGCGGATCCGTGAGCTCGGCCTCACGGCGCCAGCGGCCCAGCGCTGCGGGTGCCCGCGCGAGGGCGGTTGCGACGAGAGGCGCGTGAGCGGTGAGAAGCCGCGGCAAGGCAGCCGTGCCGGGAGGCGGAGCGCGCCACCGCGCTTCGAGCGCATCGAACGCCTCCTCCACGACGGACTCGCCGGCACCTCCGCTGCCCAGCACCGTCAGGCGTCGGACCATCGGCTCCGCGCCACCATCCGTGAGCATCTCGCCGGTGAGCGTGTCCGGAAAGAAGCGGTCCCGGCGGGGCTCCCGGTCGAGGAGTTCCACGGCCGTCGTCCAGTCCCCGGCGAACAGGAGGGGGTTCGACACCGCCCGGGGGAGAGGAGCCCCCTCGTCGTCGGCGAGCGCCACCGCACGATCGATCTGTTCCCGCGCCGCGACGATGTCTCCCGACGCCATCTGGAGATTGGCGAGCCGAATCAGGTCGGTCGACGTGGTGTCGCTCTTCAGGGCGAGGGCCACCCGGGCGTGCCCGAGTGCAGCGCGGGCGAGGCTGTCGAGCAGCGCCGGCGACTGCGCTCCCCTGAGCAGCGACCGCTGGCGCTGCGTCCACGTGGCCAGCTCTTCGTGGGGCCGGGCCTCGTTCGGCGCGTAGGCCGCCCACCGTCGCAGCGTACGCAACGACGAGTCGAGGAGTCGACGGGCCCCGTCCCGCCGGGTGGCGTCGGGGATCGCCCCGAACGCCTGATCGGAGTGCCAGGAGATCGAGTCGCGGAACACGAGGCCGAAGCTCACCATGGAGGCCGGATTCATCGCCGACTCCCACGGTGGCACGAGTTCGGGGCGAGGCCTCTGGTATCCACGCGTGGATCCGGCACCACTGGAACCGATCACCCGTTGCGTGATGTCGAAGAGGTGGCCGTAGCCCAGGTGGAAGCCGGGACTCAGCCGCGTCGCCTCGCGGAACGCACGGGCCGCCTCGTTGAGATCGGCGCGGGGACGAAGCCCCGATTCCCCGTCGCCTTCCAGCCAGGGGTCCTGGAACTCCACGATACCGCGGAGCAACCAGGCGTACACGTCGGTCGAGTCCCGCGCCAGGAGATCGTCGTACGCCGCCCGGGATGCTTCGTAGTCCCCTTCGAGGAAACGGTTTAGTCCGCGAACATGAATCCCCTCTCGAACGGGCAGGTCGGACCCGTGGCGGAGTGCCGAGCGGGAGAAGATGACGGCCTCGGGCCCCCGGCGGGCCAGGCCCTGCACCTCTCCGGCCCCCAGCCAGTACAGGCTCAGGGCCAGGTAGTGATGTGCCATCGCGAAGGTGGAATCGAGCGCGACCGTGGCCCGCAGCGCGGCCTCGGCCTCGGTGAGCCTCCAGCTCTGCATCAGCTCCAGGGCATCGTCGTACCGAGCGAGGGCTTCGGGATTCGACGACTGCCTGCGCAGGAGTTCGACCTCGTCGACGCCCCCCTCCAGACCGAGGAGCGCGTGCGCGATGGCCGCCGCGAGACGGAACGGGTTCTCGGACGGGCCCCTCGACACCAGGACTTCGCCCACCTGCGCACCGCTGCGCGGGTCGAAGCGCGTGGCGGACACCTCGACCGAGTCACGGGGCAGGGCTCGCGCGGAGAGGGCCACCAACTCGTCCACCCCGAGGGCCCGGGCGGTTTCGAGTCCCTGGTCGACCCTGGTGAATACCGGATCCGTGATCCCCAGATCGAAGGTGATGCCCGCCAACGACACCTGCGGGACCGCCCGGACCGATTCCCACCGGTTCAACTGGCCGGTGAGCTCACTCGCGAGATCGACCACCAGGTCCGACTCCGTCGCCGAACCCATCGATCCGAACGGGAGAACGACGACGGCCCCCTCCTGATCGGTCAACGCCGGCGCCGGATCCGGCCAGGCCCAGACCGCCAGGGTCAGGCCCAGCACCGCGACCGCACCCCCGATCGTGAGGTCCCTCGTCCAGGATCGCCCCGGGGGGCGCACCAGTGCCTCGGCGAATTCACCGGCAGACGGAAACCGTTGCTGCGGGTCGACGTGCAGAGCGCGGTCGACGGCGGCGGCGATGGCCGACGGGACTCCGGGCCGGCGCTCTCTCAGGGCCGCCGCCCAGGGCCGGTCTCCCGTCAACGCAGAGATCGCGAAGCGACGACCTCCGGGCCGCTCTCCGAGCACCATCTCGACGAACACGGCCCCCAACGAGAACACGTCGGTCGGAACGCCGATCCCGGCATCTCCGTCGTACTGCTCCGGACTCATGTAGGCCGGAGTGCCGGCGGCGACCCCCGTTGCGGTCAATCCCTCGGGGGTGGGCTCGACTCCCCGGGCCAGTCCGAAATCGGCGAGCAGGGCATGCCCTCCGGCCAGGAGGATGTTGTCCGGTTTCACGTCTCGGTGCACGATGCCCGCCCGGTGGGCGTGATCCAGCGCATCGGCGACCTCCTTCGCGATCGTCACCGCCCGGCCCAGGGGAATGCGGCCCTCGCGCGAGATCCGATCCTTGAGGGACTCGCCGTCGATCCGCGGCATGACGAAGTAGAGCAGTTCCCCTGCGCTGCCCGAATCGAAGACCGGCACGATGTGCGGGTGACTGAGCCCGGCCGCGATCCGGATCTCGCGGAGGAAGCGCTGTGTGCCGATGTGCTGCGCCAACTCGGGCCGTAGAACCTTGATGGCGACCGGGCGGTCGTGCTTGCGATCGCGCGCCGCGAAGACCGTACCCGTACCGCCCGCACCGATCTCGGCTCCGAGCTCGTAGCGGGCTCCGAGGGCTTCACCGAGGGCCTGACGAAGCTCGTTCTCTTCCCGGTTCCCGTGATCGGGGTTCATGAGAGACTCGCTGACACGGAGAGGTGGGCTCGCGGAGGCCCGTCGAACCTGCAAC
>JAHHMJ010000699.1 GCA_018678395.1 Gemmatimonadota bacterium
ATGGAGGATCCTCGGTCAGCCGTCCGGTGCACACGGCGGTCACCGACCGGAGCCCGTTGTTGTGGAAGGCGTTGGACAGCCAGACGTAAGGCAGCTGACCGACGAACATCCCGGCGCCCCCGCGCACCTGGGTCGTGCGCTCCCCGTCGCTCTGCCAGTTGAAGCCCCACCGCGGCGAAAGCAGGATCTGACCCGACGGCACGTTGGAGGTGTCATGGCCGAATTCGCTCAACACTGCGTCGTTCCGGGCGGGCGAGTCGAGCACGAAGGGCACGTCGGCGCGCAGTCCGAAGTGCATCGTCAGCCCCTTGCCGGAATCGATCTGGTTCTGGACGAAGGCCCCCCACTCGGTCACGCGGATCCCGACCGCCGGGTCCTCGCCGGGCTGCAGGATCGTGCGCTGATACCGCTGCGGCGCGTTGTCGAGGAGATCGTTGTAGGACGCGTAGAAGTAGTCCCCTCGCGACCCGGGCAGGTAGCGGTGATCGATATCGTGGAACGCGCCGGTGATTCCGAAGGTGTAGTTGCTCAACGCGGGCGACCAGTTGAGCGAGTTCGTGAAGCGGACGGTGGTCTGCGAGAGGTCGTTGTCCTGGGCGAAGAACTGTGACCCGACGCGGAGGGGTCGCTGGTACGCACTGCCGTCGATCGGGCTGACCACGTCCACCTCGACCTGCGGCCAGTCGACCGCCGGCGCGGTGGCGTCGGCCGTGTACTGAACGCTCAGATTGAACTCGTTGCTCGCCCGGTCGCCGACCGGCGAGAAGACCTGGACCGTCGTGGTGTTGTTCGTAGCCTCCCGGAAGACGGCGTTGGACGACAGTTCGTAGGGCTCGAACGCGGCCCGGTTGGGGCTCTCGTCGTTCACGGCGTTGGCGAAGATGTTGCGCAGCGTGAGCCGGCTGCCGTTGCCGAAATTCCAGTCGATGCGCGCGAAGATGTTCGCGAGCTGCAAGCCCAGCGAGTACGGACCCGCGTCGCCCACGCCGACACCGAAGCGCTGGTCGAACAGCGCGTCCACATCGTCGATCCTGTCCTCGGAAATCCGGACCAGCAGAGGATCGTCGCGACCCAGGTTGAAGCCCACCGGCGGCTGGTTCCGCTCTTCGAACTCGCCCGACACGAAGAAGTGGAGGCGATCGCGCAGGATCGGGCCGCCCAGCGACGCTCCGAACAGATTGCGCTCCACACCCGACGCCTCCACGGGCCCGGTGGGCAGATTGAGGTCACCGATCAGGGCCTCGGCGCGGTTCACGGCGAAGAACCGACCGTGCCACTCGTTCGTGCCGGTCTTGGTGATCGCGTTGAGCACGCCTCCGGTGAAGCCCGAGAGACGCACGTCGAAGGGCGCCACGAGCACCTCGTACTGTGACACCGCGTCGAGCGGAATCAGCTTGGCGCCCGCCTGCGCACCCGGGACTCCGCCGGCAGTGAGGCCGAAGAGATCCTTGTTCAGCAGCCCGTCGATGAGGATCGAGTTGTACCGGTCGTTCTGACCCGCGATCGAGAACCCACCACCCTCGGTGGTCTTCACGAGCGGGGACAGGACCGCGAGCTCCATGATGTTTCGCGACAGAATCGGCACGGCCTCGACCGTGCGCTCGTCGAGCCGCGTGGCGGGCCCGACCTGGTCGGGCGTGAAGATCTCGGCGCGCGCGGCATTCACTTCGATGCCCTCGATGTCGATCGCCACCTCGTTCGCCACGAACTCGAAGGTCAGCGTCTCTCCGACCTGGAGCCCGATGTTCTCGCGCACGATATCGGCGAATCCCAGCGCCTCGATGCGCAGCACATACGGCCCCCCGGGCTGGAGCAACTGCAGCAGGAAGCGGCCCTCCGGAGTGGTCGCGGTCTCGCGCTCCGCCCCGGTCTGCGTCTGCAGAATCGTCACGCTCGCGAAGGCCACCGGCGAACCGTCGGCCTGCACGACCGTCCCTCGGATGGCGGACGTCGTGCGCGACTGGGCCTGCAACGCGTCGCCGGTGAGAACCACGAACAGCAGGACGAAGCCCGCGAGGCGGGCCGAGGGTCGAAGCATGAGGCGTCCGGAGGCGGAGCGGGGAGGGCGATGCGATGCGGTCGCATGCGGGGAGGACCACCGAATCATCAGGACCCCGGGCGGTGCCGTAGTGTTGTGGTTCTGCACCCGCTCGAGGGGCCCGGCTCCATCGCCGGCCACGCCGGCGAACCGGGCGGGGCGGCCCGCCGGCGAAGACCTCCGGCGGAGCCGGCGCGACCGATGTGGCGTTCCTCTGCGACGGCCGGCCCACCAGATTTTGACCGTGCTGCGGCGGCCCCTAGAGTAGTCCACTCCACCCCGCCTCGACCACCCTCCCACCCCGCCCGTCGCCCGTGTCGTTCGTCCACCTGCACACGCACTCCGAGTACTCCCTTCTCGACGGCGCGAATCGCATCGGCGACCTCGTTCACAGGGCTTCGGAATACGAGATGCCCGGCCTCGCGCTCACCGACCACGGGTGCATGTTCGGGGCGTGGACGTTCCAGAAGGCGGCGAAGGCAGCCGGGGTCAAGCCGATCCTCGGCATGGAGGCCTACGTCGCCCCGGGAGACCGGCGCGATCGCTCGCGTTCGGGCCAGGGTGAAAAGGCCTACTACCATCTCGTTCTCCTCGCACGGGACCGGGAGGGGTACCGCAACCTCGTCAAGCTGTCCTCGCTCGGATACACCGAGGGCTTCTATCACAAGCCTCGTGTGGATCGCGAGCTGCTGCGGGCCCACGGCGAGGGGCTGATCGTC
>JAHHMJ010000170.1 GCA_018678395.1 Gemmatimonadota bacterium
ATCGACGGCGAGAAAGACGACGACCTTGTCGCGGGGGCCCTCCATGAAGAGCTGCACCTGGGCGTGCTGGTCGGTCGCGCCGACGGCCGGAAGGGGGGTGGGTCCCACGTTCCCGTCGCCCTTCACCTTGCCCAGCGACTCCGCCCACAGCTGCTGGAACCACAGCGTGAACGCGCGCAGGCGGTCGGCATAGGCCATGAGGACATGGATCGACTGCCCGTATTCGGTGTCGGCCGAGTGCAGCAGGGTCGCCAGCGCCCCGGCCGGGTTCCGGGCGGGCGCGGGCTCTCGACAGGCCGCCTCCATCTCGGCAGCCCCATCGAGCAGCGCCTCGATGTCGATGCCGCACACCGCGGCCGGGAGCAGTCCGACCGGCGAGAGAACCGAGAAACGCCCGCCGACGTTGTCCGGAACGGGCAGCGTCGGGATCCCCTCGGCATCGGCGATGGTCCGAAGCACACCCTTCTCGGGGTCGGTGATGAAGAGAAAGTGGCCCCGGAGGCTCTCGGGATCGACGACGAGGCCCACGCGCTCACGGGCGACGAGGTACTGGGCCATCGTCTCGGCGGTCGAGCCCGACTTGCTGATCACGACGAAGAGCGTCTTGCGCAGGTCCAGGCGACCCAGGAGCGCGTCCACCGTCGCGGGATCGGGGTTGTCGAGCACGTGCAGGCGCGGGTAGTACCCCCGCTCCTCGTCATCGCGCTCGTTCCAGCCCGGCCCCAGCAGCGCCTCGCGCAAGGCGATGGCGCCCAGGCCCGATCCGCCGATCCCGAGTACGACGACGTCCTCGAACCACTGACCGAAGCTCTCCGCCAGCTCGGCCACCCGCCGACTCGTGTCCCGTGCGTACGGCAGGTCGAGAAACCCGAGCCGGCCCTCCTCCTTCCAGGCCGCGACGGTTTCGAGCGCACTCTCGAAGCGGCGTTGCAGATCACCGTCTTCCTCGAGGCGGTCGGGATCGATCCCGGAGGGACCGACGGCGGCGGCGAGCACGTGGCTGAGATCGAGGATCGGGTATTCCATGGATCGCGGTTCGGGTCGGGTTCGTTGGCAGGGTCCGAGGGAACGTCGGACGAATCATAACTGGACGGTCAGCCCGTCGTGGGCCGGACGCACGTCCGGGGGCAGCCGGCGCTCGAGGTCGGCGTGGCTGGCGCGGTGCGTGAGGTGTGTCAACCAGGTGCGGCGCGCGCCCACCACGCGGGCGGCCTCGATCGCTTCCTCGATGTTGAAATGGGTGGGATGAGGGTCACCCCACCACAGCGCACTGAGGACCAGGGTCTCCACGCCGCGCAGACCCTCGAGGGTCCGGGGCGTGAGCTGCTTCCCGTCGGTGACGTAGCCCAGCGACCCGACCCGCAGGCCGAACACGGTCATCGGCCCGTGCGGCACCGGCAGCGGGGTCACGGACTCGCCGACCATCGGGATGGGCGAGGCACCGTCGTGCCCGCGCAGCCGGAGGCGGGGTCGCGAGGTGCCGGGAATCGCGGGTGCGTCTTCGAAGGCGTAGAGGAAGCGGTCGCGAACCTCGTCGAGATGCTCGGCGGCGAGGTGCACGTCCAGATCACGCCCCGATCGCACCGAGAAGATGCGCAGGTCGTCCAGACCGTGGAGGTGATCGGCGTGGGGGTGCGTGATCCACACCGCGTCGAGGCGCGCGACGCCCGCGCCCAGGAGTTGGAGCCGTAGCTCAGGCGGCGCATCGATGAGGAGCGTGCCGCCGCCGATCTCGAGAAGTGCGCCCGAGCGGGTGCGTCGGTCGCGCGGATCCACGGAGTGACAGACCGCGCAGGGGCAGCCGATCACGGGGACGCCGAAGGACGTCCCGGTTCCGAGGAAGGTGAGCCTCAAAGCTCCTCGACCCGCATCGTGTTGGTGGTCCCGGACATGTGGAACGGGTACCCCGAAGAGACGACGACAGCGTCGCCCGCGCGACCCACCCCCGCCTCGACCACCGATCGCTTGCCGAATTCGGTCAACGAGTCGTACGAGACGTCCTCCTCTCGCGCCAGAACGGGCTTCACACCCCAGACCGCCGCCAACTGACTGAACGTCACGGCGTCCGTGCAGATCGCGAAGATGGGCGCCGACGGCCGATAGCTGGACACGAGGCGGGCCGAGAAGCCGCTGCGGGTGATCGTGATCAGCGCCGGTACGTGGAGCGCGCGCGCCGCATCGACCGTCGCCGCGGCGACCGCGTGTTCGCGACGCGAAGCGCCGGCGCGGGGGTCGTGGTCGCCCAGGGCCGTGACGTAGCGCGGCCCGTATTCGAGCACGCCGCTCGTCTCGATTTCGCGGGCGATGCGTGCCAGCGCCTCGACGGCTTCGATCGGGTAGGCGCCGACCGCCGTCTCGCCCGACAGCATCACCGCGTCGGTGCCGTCGAGGATCGCGTTGGCGACGTCGGACGCCTCGGCGCGGGTCGGCCGGGGCGACTCGATCATCGATTCGAGCATCTGCGTCGCCGTGATGACGGGTCGCCCGTAGTAGTTGGCCATCTGGATGATACGCTTCTGCGCGAGCGGGACGTCTTCGAAGGGCAGTTCGACCCCCAGGTCGCCGCGGGCGACCATGACCGCATCGCTCTCCGCCAGAATGCCGCCGATGTCGGCCAGGGCCTGGACCTTTTCGATCTTGGCCACGAGCAGCGCCTGCCGGCCCACGCGGCTGCGGAGATCGGCCATGTCCGAAGCGCGGCGGACGAAGGAGAGGGAGATGTATTCGGCGCCGATGTCCAGGGCGAACTCCAGGTCCACTTCGTCCTTCTCGGTGAGCGAGGGGACGGCCACCTCGACGTCCGGCAGGTTGATCCCCTTCCGGCTCTTGAGAAGCCCACCCCGCACCACCTCGAACGACGCCGCGCGCTTCCCATCGGTCTCGATCACCTTCAGTTCGAGAAAGCCGTCGTCGAGAAGCACCTGCTGACCCGTCGCGACGTCGCCGGCCAACCCCGCGTACGTGGTCGGGATCTCGCCCTTCCTGGCGTCATTTTGCGGCGCCAGCACGATCGTCTGCCCCTCTTCGAGTTCGATGGGGTCCGGCAGATCGCCCACCCGGATCTTCGGTCCGGAGAGATCGACCAGAATCGGGACCGGTCGACCGTGCCGACGGGCCGCGTCACGAATCCGGTCGACCGCCTGGCGGTGCGCTTCATGCGTTCCGTGAGACATGTTGATCCTCGCCATGTCCAGTCCGGCTTCAACCAGGGCGTCGATCCGTTCGACCGACGAGGTGGCGGGTCCGATGGTGCACACGATCTTGGTGCGGAGCATGTTTGCGCGGGCAGAGGGAGGGTGGCGCCCCGGCGCCGGGACACCGGCGCGAGGAAGCTGTCGAAGCGGCGGGATCCGAGCAAGACGGGCCGCCGGGCCCCCTCCGAATCGGAACTTCCCCGGGTCTCGAGCGGTACCAGATCGCTCACGGTTCCGATCCTCCCCGGCCCGTTTCCGGTCCTCCCGTGGGCCCCCATGCGCCGGTCTGCCGAAGAGTATGTCTTTCATCTTCATCGACCGGGAGCAGGACTCCCACAGCCTCGCCGAAGAACTCGCTGACGGAGCGCCCTTCGCGCTCGACTGCGAGGCCGCCGGCTTCCATCGCTACTCGGACCGTCTGTGCCTGGTGCAGGTGACGACGGCATCGGGGCGGGACTTCATTCTCGATGCGCTCGCCTTCGACATCGGCGCGGTTCTCAAGGACTCGCTCGAGGATGCGTCGACCCCGGTGCTCATGCACGGAGCCGACTACGACCTGCGCCTTCTCGATCGAGACGTCGACACGCGGATCCGCGGGCTCGTGGACACCCAGGTGGCCGCTTCGCTCCTGGGGGAGAAGTCCCTCGGACTGGCGGCGCTCCTGGAGAAGTTCCTTGGGGTCCGGCTCGCCAAGAAGTACCAGCGTGCGGACTGGGCCCGGCGGCCCCTGCCCACCGAAATGCTCGACTACGCGGCGAACGACACCCGGCACCTCCACGAACTCGTGGGCCGACTTCAATCCGAGCTGGCCGACGCCGGTCGGGTTTCCTGGGCCGACGAGGAGTACCGGACGCTGGAGACGGTGCGCTGGCAGGAGGATCCCGACGAGGATCCGGTCACGCGAGTGAAGGCGGCCCGCGATCTTCCGCCGCGAATCGTCGCGCGACTACGAGAAGCCCTGCAGTGGAGGGACGACGTCGCGCGCGAGCAGGACCGCGCGCCGTTCCGCGTCGCCCCGGACCCGCTGCTGGTGGAGGTCGCGGCGCGGCAGCCGGCGAACGTCGGCGCGCTCGCGAACCTGAAGGGGATGAACGGACGTTTGGCCCGCTCGCACGGCGACACGCTCCTGGAGCGCCTGGGGCGGGTCGACGCGGTCGCCGACACCGACTTGCAGGGCTACCCGCGCCGGCGCGGCAACGGGGGACCGGGACGACCGCCCCCCGAAGTCGAAGAACTGGCACAGCGCCTCAAGGGAGTGCGCAACCGCAACGCGGAGCGCCTCGGGATCGACCGGGGCACGCTGGTTCCGAATGCGGCATTGGTGGAAATCGCCCGCGCGGGGCCGCGGTCGATGGAGGAACTCTCCGCACTCGGGGAGCTGAAGAGGTGGCAATTGGATGTGGTCGGGACCGGCCTGCTCGAGGTGTTGGGCACCTGACCGTGACGAACTCGGACGGAGGGTGAGGATGGCTTCGGAGATGCTTCAGAGGGACGATGTTTCTGTGTACGTCGTGGCGGGAGTCCCCAAGAGCTTCAAGAAGAAACTGCAGAAGTTCGTGGACGCCGAGAGCAAGTCGACGGGCGATACCATGTTGCTCGACGACGAGATGACGGAATGGGTCGTGGCTCGTCTGCGAGGCGAAAAGCGTCGCAGCCACGAACAGACCCCCGCCTCGTCCGCGCTGTGGCGGGCATTCCGGGCGCTCAGCGCCGCCCGCTACCACCTGCAGGATCAGCCGCTCGAGGAAGAAGTCCGCACGCTCCGGAACCGCATCGAGGAGCTGTGGCGGTCCGTCAGCCCGCTCCACTACGAGGCGGACGATGAAGAGGGCGTGGACGGTGAAGAAGTCGGCGAGGAAGCCGCGGTCTGATCCGCGGGCAGGGTCGCCGGCGACGATCCCCACCGGCGTCCCGATGTGCGACGAGGGCCC
>JAHHMJ010000037.1 GCA_018678395.1 Gemmatimonadota bacterium
ACCTGAAGGTCCAGGCGCGGGTGCTGCGGCGCGAAGAGGCGACGGGTGCCGACCACTCCGAGCGCCTGGCCACGATCGCCGACGAGACCGAGAAGGTCTCGGCTCGGCTCGAGGCGCTGCAGGCCCGCTGGG
This sequence comes from Gemmatimonadota bacterium, assembly GCA_018678395.1. Taxonomy (GTDB): domain Bacteria; phylum Gemmatimonadota; class Gemmatimonadetes; order Longimicrobiales; family Gaopeijiaceae; genus Gaopeijia. The sequence continues at coordinate 133 of JAHHMJ010000037.1, forward strand.
AGACCGAAAAGGATCTCGTGGGACGCATCCGCTCGCTGCGTGAGGAGCTGGAGCGTCGCGTGGACGGAGCCGGTGTCCGTACGGCCAGCAAGCCGGAGGGAGAGGGAGCGGCAGCCGAAGCGGCCGGGGCCGCCGACGCGGCGGGCGAGGAGGCGTCCGAGGGCGCTGACGCCGAGACGCCGCTGTCGGCCGATGAGGAGTTCCAGGCCGAGATCGCCGATCAGCCCGACGAGGAGCTGCGGACGCAGCTGGCCGCGCTGATGGAGGAGCTGGAAGAGGTGCAGGGCGACGACGGGCTCGTGCCGGTCTTCGTGGACACCGAGCTGGTCGGGCGCGTGATCTCCGGCTGGACCGGGATCCCCGTGGGCAAGATGATGCGCGACCAGATCACCATGGCGCTCGAGCTGGAGGCGCGGCTGGGCGAGCGTATCATCGGGCAGGATCACGCGCTGGAGGTCATCAGTCAGCGGATCCGTACTTCGAAGGCCGGCATCGACGATCCGCAGAAGCCCGTCGGCGTGTTCCTGCTCGTGGGTCCCAGCGGCGTCGGCAAGACCGAGACGGCGCTCTCGCTCTCCGATCTGATGTTCGGTGGAGAGGAGAACATCATCACGATCAACATGTCGGAGTTCCAGGAGGCCCACACGGTCTCGACGCTCAAGGGATCGCCTCCGGGATACGTCGGCTACGGCGAAGGGGGTGTGCTGACCGAAGCGGTGCGGAGGCGGCCCTACTCGGTGGTGCTGCTCGACGAGATCGAGAAAGCCCATCCCGACGTCCTGGAGCTGTTCTTCCAGGTGTTCGACAAGGGCCGCATGGAAGACGGCGAGGGCCGCGAGATCGACTTCAAGAACTGCATCATCGTTCTCACGTCGAACGCCGGCACCGAGACGCTCATGAAGCTGACGGCCGATCCGGACACGATGCCGGGGCCGCAGGGGCTGGTGAAGGCGCTCAAGCCCGAGCTCGACAAGACGTTCCAGCCCGCGTTCCTCGGGCGGACCGTGATCATCCCGTTCTTCCCGCTCCGGGACGAGGCGCTGCGCATCATCATCGACCTCAAGCTCAACAAGGTCCGTCGTCGCCTCCGTGACGCGCACCACGTCGAACTCATGGTCGAAGAGGCCGTGATGGACGCGATCGCGGCCCGGTGCACCGAAGTGGAGAGTGGGGCCCGCAACATCGACAACATCCTGACCAACACCGTCATGCCCGACGTGTCGCGACTGATCCTCAACTGGCTGATGGAGGAAGATCGGCCGGAGGCGATTCACGTCACGGTGGGCGACGGCGGTCATTTCGAATACGCCGGCGTAGACGCGGGCGGCTGACCCCCCGGAGGCCCCACGATGGGCAAATACTCGCAGAGCGGCCGGCCCATGCGGGTCGACGGCCCGCTCCCCGAAGACACCCTCCTGCTGGAGGGCTTCGAGGCGGAGGAGGGGCTGTCGCGCCCGTACCTCTACACGCTCGACTTCGTATCGGAGGACCGTGCGGTCGATCCGAAACACGTTCTGCGAGAGCCCTTCCTCGTCTCGCTCGAGACCCTCGCGGAACAGGATCCGTTCCTGACGCACGGGGTCGTCCGGTCGTTCGTTCGCCTCGGAGTGTCCGAAGAACTGGCGAGTTACCGGGCCGAGATGGTCCCCGCGTTCTGGTTCCTCACGCAGACGTTCGACTGCAAGATCTTCCAGGAGATGACGGCGCTGGAGATCGTCAAGGAGGTTCTGGACAAGGCCGACCCGAAGGTGGAGTACGAAGACCGTTGCACACGGACCCCCCCGAAGCGCGAGTACTGCGTCCAGTACCGTGAAAGCAGCTTCAACTTCGTGGCGCGGCTGCTCGAGGAGGAGGGCATCTTCTACTTCTTCGAGCACGGTGAGAGTGCGCACAAACTGATCCTCGCCGACGCGAAGAGCGCGTTCAAACCGTGTCCCGGCTACGAGAAGCTGCGGGTCGATCCGGAGGGCGCGCTCGAACAGCAGTGGATCCGCTCGCTGGTCGAGGAGCACGCCGTGCGCAGCTACGAGGTGATGCTGTCGGACTATGATCCGTTGCAGCCATCACTGCAGCTCTTCGGGTCGGGGCGGGGACAGGAGATCGTCATGGACCCGGTCTTCGACTACCCCGGGCTCTTCACCGATCGAGACGTGGGCGAGCAACGCGCCCGGATCGACCTCGAGCGTCGCGAGAAGATGCAGCACCGGGTGTCGGGGACCTCCACCGCGCACGGTCTACGCGCGGGCACGGTCATCGAAGTCGAGGACCACGTGCGGGCCGAAGCGAATCGCGGCTACTATCTGGACCGGATTCGGCACAGCGCCCACAGCGGCGGATTCCGAGCGTGGGACGACGCCGACTTCCACTATTCGAACGAGTTCACGGCTTTTCCGGACGACGTGCCGTTCCGACCCGACATCGAGGCCCGTCGACCCATCGTGCGGGGCACGCAGACCGCCGTAGTGGTGGGGAAGAAGGGTGAGGAGGTCTGGGTCGATCAGCACGGTCGCATCAAGGTCCAATTCCACTGGGACCGCTACGGAAAGAAGGACGAGAACAGCTCGTGTTGGGTTCGCGTGTCGACGCAGACCGCCGGCAAGAACTGGGGGCACATCGAGATTCCCCGTATCGGCCACGAGGTGATCGTCGACTTCCTCGAGGGGAATCCGGATCGACCCATCGTCGTGGGCAGCGTCTACAACGCGGAGATGACCACACCCTACCCACTGCCCGACAAGCAGCTCGTCAGCGGCATCAAGACGAAGAGCTCGCCGAAAGCCACCGGCTACAACGAGTTCATCATGGATGACCTCAAGGACGAGGAGCTCATCCGCATGCACGCCCAGCGCAATCACCAGGTCAAGATCCTCCGCACGGAGAGCCGCTCCATCGGGGAGCACCAGCTGGAGCTGATCACCGGGGCGCGGGGCACCAGAATCGACGGCAAGGCGAAGCTGAAGTTGGAGGACTCCGACGAGATCGGCGACGTCGACGATGGCGGCGGGAAGTGGGACAAGGACCTCGGCGACGTTCTGGTGGTGGAGGAGAACCGCTTCGTCCACGTCAAGAAGGAACAGGACGTGACGGCCGAGAAGGGGCACCACCTCCTGGTGAAGAAGGGCGATGTCACCTCGACCATCGAGGAAGGCAACCACGAAGAGACGATCGAGAAGGGCGATCACACCACGAAGGTCACCGGTGGGGACATCACGGTCTCCGCGACCACCGGGCAGATCGCGATGGATGCCAAGACGAAGATCGTACTGAAGTGCGGCGGATCTTCGATCACCATGGAGCCGGCCAAGATCACCCTGAAGATCGGAGGCTCGAAGGTCGTCATGGACCCGAGTAGCGTGAAGATCGAGGGCGGAATGTTCGAGGCGAAGGGCAAGATGACTGCGAAGGTCGAAGGCGGGATCCAGGGCACCTTCAAGGGTGGCGTCACGGGACAGTTCGAGGGTGGAGCGATGGCGATGGTGAAGGGCGGCATCGTGAAGATCAACTGAGGCGGGGAGGAGACCGATGACATCGACCGGACAGGCTTCCCAGAATCTCCCGCCCGCGCCGTTGGCGGTTCAGGTGGCGGCCGGCGTCGAACTCGACGACGAGGCGCTCGCTCACCTCGACGACGAGGTGACGGCGCCGGCCTTCTTCGACCGCTTGGTTCAGGCCGAACTTCACCTCGATGCCACCCGCTTCCTGGCCCATGCATTGGCGCCCCGATCTGCCGTGTGGTGGGCCTGGGGCTGCGCGAAGCAGGCGGCCGGTGACGAGCCACCCCAGTCGGTTGCACGCAGTCTCGAGGCGACCCGGGTGTGGCTCGCCGAACCGACCGATTCCCGGCGCCACGCGGCGGGGGATGTGGGTCGGGAGGTCGAGGATCCTGATGCCGCCGCCCTGTCGGCCATGGCGGCGTTCTTCGCCGAGGGTGACATGAATCCGCCCGGCACTCCGCCCGGCCAGGCCCCGACTCCGCCCCCACCGGGGGTGGCGGCTAAACTCGCGGCCGGGGCGGTCAGCCTCGCGGCGATGGGTGACGACCCCGACGGTATGCCGGAGAGGCTCGACCTCTACCTGAGGCAGGGCCGCCAGGTCGCCCGCAAATCCGGCCTCTGGGTCGACGAGGAGGAGGTGTAGGGTCGTGTCCAAGCCCGCTGCGCGTATCACGGACATGCACGTCTGCCCGATGGTCACACCGGGTGTGCCGCCCATCCCTCACGTCGGAGGGCCAATTCTTCCACCCGGCGCCCCCACGGTGCTGGTCGGCAACCTGCCTGTTGCTGTGGTGGGAGGGATGGCGACCTGCGTGGGCCCCCCGGATGTCCTGGCTCTCGGGAGCTTCACCGTACTCTCGACGAACCGGCCCACGGCTCGGATGGGGGATATGACGGGCCATGGTGGGTCGATCGTGATGGGCTTCCCGACGGTGTTGGTCGGCGGCTGAGCGGCCCCGTGGGCACCCTGCTCGGACTGGGCCGCCTGAGAAACGCACTGCTCCTGCGTGGCGCCGCCATCTGGGTCGGCCTGCGTGTGATGGCCGCCTGGGCCGGGATCGGTGACCCCACCGTCGCCCAGGAGCTCTTCATCCTCGCGCTCGTAGGGGGACTGGTCGTCTGGGACGCCCGCCGCCGGAACGAGCACGTCTGGCTCGCGAACCTCGGGGTGTCGGTGTGGCCGATGGCCGTGCTCGGCGCCTGCGGTGCGCTGCCGCTGGAGCTGCTGGTGCCCTGATCCTCGGCTCAGCCCGCGCGCTCCTCGCCGCGCAGGGCTTCCATCGCCGACCCGAGGAAGCTCCACACGTCGCTGCGGACGTGGATTCCCTGGTCGGTGAGGGGGCGTGAGCCCTGTGCCTCGTACATGGCGCGCAGCGAGCCTTCGAGTCCCGGATCACCCCCGGTGAATTCGCTGATCAGCTCGCGCGCCTGGCGGGCCAGGGTGGCGACGCGCGGGTGCAAAGGCGACAGCTCCTCGTCGACGGCGTCCCCCAGCTTGGCGAACAGCTCGATCCACTCCGTTTCGGCCTCGGTGAGGCGCCCGAGACCGAGGTCGTCGGCCCGGCGCGACAGCAGAGCGCGCTGCTCCGGGGAGTAGAATCGCTCCCAGCGCAGGGTGTCGTGGATGGCCTGCAACCAGGTGTCGGTACCGGCCTCCTCGCCGAGGGCCTCGCCGAGCTGGAGCAGGCGGTCCCGCTGCTCGGTAGTCGCACGCAGGTGGGCATCGAGTCGCGCGGCGTGCAGCCGCAGCACCTCGGGCAGGGGCGGGTCTCCCTCGTCGAGGCACCGCTTGATGTCGTCCAGAGACAGGCCGAGGTGACGCAGCGACGCGATGTGCTGGAGTCGCCGCAACTCGCCGGGGCCGTAGAGGCGATAGCCGGCGGGAGTCCGCGCGAAGGGCCGCAGGAGCCCGATCTGGTCGTAGTGGTGGAGGGTGCGGACGGTAAGCCCGGTCCGCCCTGCCAACTCACCGACGGTGAAGCGTTCGTTCATCGATTCAAGATGCCCGGTCGGGTCGCCGACCGACAAGCCGAGGCCGCGGACGCCGTCACCCCGCTGCGATCCGGGCGACCCCCCGGCCGAGCCGGTCCACCTCTTCTGCGGTCGTGTAGATCGCGACGCCCGCGCGGACCAGGCCGTCGGCCGGGAGGCCCAGGTCCTCGACCACCGTGCTCGCGTAGAAGTCCCCGTGCGAGGTGAACACACCGTCGTCGTCGGACAGCCTCCGCGTGACCTCGTCCGAAGGCACTCCGTCGACGGTGAACGCCAGAGTGGAGGTCCGCAGCGTGCCGGGTGGCGGTCCGTAGAGCGTCACCGCCTGAATCGCCTCGAGCCCGCGCCAGAGTCGCTCGAGCAGCGTCGCTGCGCGGTCCTCGAGTTCATGAAAGACGTGGGCGAGCCGCTCGCGACGCGGCGCCTCGGACTGGTCCCCCGTGGCGAGGCCCGCCAGGAAGTCCACCGTGGCGCCGGCGCCGACCATGGCTTCGTGCGGCAGCGTGCCCGTCTCGAGGCGTTCGCCCCCGTCGTCTCCGGCGCAGGGCAGCCGGGGGACGTCGAGGGTGGCGAGCCGAGACGCCTTCACGAAGAGGGCTCCGAGGTGGGGCCCGTAGAACTTGTAGGGAGAGCACGCGAACGCGTCGCACCCGAGGCGATGGACGTCCGGGAGGGAGTGCGGCGCGGAGTGTACCGCGTCGACGAAGGTGAATGCGCCGGCCGACGACGCGTGCTCGAGGAGCGGTTCGAGTTCGGTGACGGTCCCCAGCGCATTGGACGCGGCGCCGAGAGCGACGATGCGGGTGCGCGGTCCAACCAGTTCGTGGTACCGGTCGACGTCGAGACGGCCCGTGGCCGCGTCGAAGGGAACGGCTCGCACGACGAGGTCGCGCTCGCGTGCGAGATCGAACCACGGCGCGACGTTCGCCTGGTGATCCAGGCGGGTCACGACGATCTCGTCGGCGGCTTCGAGTCCGCGTCCCAGCGCACGGGAGAGGTGGTAGGTGAGGGTCGTCATGTTCGCGCCGAACACCACCTCGTCCGAGCCGCACCCGAGGAAGTCGCCGACCGCGCTCCTCGCGTCGGCGAGCAGGGCATCGGTCTCGGCGCTGGTCGCGTACGCCCAGTGCGTGTTGGCGTTGTGGTGCAGGAGGTAGTCGGCCATGGCCTCCACCACGACGGCCGGCACCTGAGTCCCGCCCGGGCCGTCGAAGTACGCGGCGAGATGCCCCGCCTGTCGGCGTTGAAGTGCGGGAAAGCGACTGCGGATCTCGGCGACGTCGGCGACGGCCACGGGGTCTCCGGGTGGGAGGTGCGGAAGAGGTGGGCGGCCAAAGGTGCGAACCGGGACGGCCGGCCACAACGGGCGCGGGGGTCTCCTTGACCACGCCGGACGACGGGCCCCATGCTCCGTGCGCTTCGTTGGTGACTTGTGGCGAGACGTGAACCGGCCCCGGGAGGGGCCCGAGGGAGGAGAGATGGATCGGAAGGCGTTCATCGGGCTGGTGGGTGCGGGATTCATCGGCCGCGGGTGGTCGGCAGCCCCTGACCTCGGCGCTGCGTGGATCTCGGCGTCGCCTCGTGCCCGAACGCCGCTGCCCCGCCTGCCGGAGGTCTCCGGTGCCGATCTGACCCTCACCGCGGCCCCCACCACGGCTTCCGTGCGGGACGGCACGTCGGAGGTCTGGACCTACAACGGTGACTACCCGTCGCCCCTGATCCGGCTGAGTCGTGGCGAGAGAGCCCGCATCCGGCTGGTGAACCGGCTCGATGAGGAGACCATCGTCCACTGGCACGGGCTGGACGTCCCCGAGGCGGCCGACGGGCATCCGCGCTTCGCGATCGGCCCGGGGGGCGAGTACGCGTACGACTTCACGGTCACCGACGCTCCGGGTCTCTACTGGTACCACCCGCACACCCACGGTCGCACGGCACCACAGACCTACATGGGCATGGCGGGCCTCCTGGTGGTCGAGGACGAAGCCGAGGCGGAGCTCGGGCTTCCATCGGGGGAGTTCGAGCTCGACCTGGTCCTGCAGGACAAGCGGCTCGGGTCCGGCACGGAGATCCGCTACGCGCCGGCCATGGGACCGGATCGCATGTTCGGGTACCTTGGCGACGTCGCGTTCGCGAACGGGGTCGCCGATGCCTCGGTCGAGGTCGCGCGCGGCGTCTATCGGTTGAGAATCGTCAACGGTTCGAACGCCCGGATCTTCGAATTGGCCCTGGGTGACGATATGCCCTTCACCGTCCTGGGGGCCGACGGGGGCTTTCTGAGCGAGCCCGTCGATCTGCGGCGCCTCACCCTGGCGACGGGCGAGCGCGCCGATCTGCTGGTCGATTTCCGGGGGGCGAATCCCGGGGATTCCATCATGCTCCGCTCCGCAGAGTTCGAGATTCCGGGCATGATGATGCCCATGAGCGGGATGCAGGGACGGATGGGGCGAGGGAACCGAGGCGGTATGGGGATGGGCGGGGGTGGCGTTCCCCAGGGCGAGGCGCTGGACCTCCTGGAGTTCGTGGTCACGGCGGACGAGGGTCCCGAAGTCCGGCTGCCCGCTCGTCTGAATGCGTCCCTGGAGCCCGTCACCGATCTCGGAACCGTGGACCGCACATTCCGTTTCGACAGCCGAATGATGCAGCACACGATCAACGGCCGATCCTTCGCGATGGACCGGATCGACGCGCAGGTGCCCGCCGGCCGTCGGGAGGTCTGGGAGTTCGTGAACGACGGTGCCTTCCCTCACCCCGTCCACGTCCACGGAGGCCAGCACCGGGTCCTTTCG
>JAHHMJ010000187.1 GCA_018678395.1 Gemmatimonadota bacterium
GGCTCGCCGGCCCACCACCCGAGTTCCTCTCCGTCCTTCAGCAGACGGACCAGGAGGCCGCCGGATGCCTGCGGAGGCAGCCGAAGCCGAAGTCCTCCGCCGGACGCGGACGATGCCGTCTCCCCCAAGGCGTCCGGCGTCGCCTCGAACGCGAACCCCGCGGCCTCCGCCGCATCTCCGATCGACACGAACACGTGCCCCCGCCGGAGGCCCTCGAGCAGCTGCGCCCTCGCGTCCCACGCGTCCGCCGGCAGCGTACCCCTCAGGCGCACGTGGTTGGTGAAGGTTCGGAAGAACGGGGTGTAGGGCGGAATCAGCCGGCCGGCGATCCGCGCCTTGGGATGGTGGTTGAGTCCCGCCGTGAGGACGAGCGGCTGACGCGCCCGGGCGCTGTCGTACGCCAATAGCCCCGGCGCCGACGTCCCCTCTCGATTGAGGCGCAGCACCGGCCCCTGAGCCGCCCCGACGACGAGCCCGGACAGGAACGACACCAGGTGGTACCCGACCCACCGGTCGGCCAGGCGCAGCCGGGCCATCTCGGATACGTCCAACGACTCCCAGGCGTGGATGCCGGGTGCGTCGAGCCCCGCCTGCCATCGCTCGCGACCCCTCGGGCTCCGCGCGTGGACCACCGACACGAACCCCCCGACCGCGTCGATGCGCGCGGCGAGTTGCGCTACCGAGCCCTCCCATCGACGGACGAGGGTGTCTTGCGCCAGGCCCACCGCCAGCACTCGGCCCGCATCGGCGATCACGAGCTCCTGCCCCGGGACCAGAAGCGCACCCGCCGAGCGCACCGGATCGAAGGCGCCCGGCTCGTCCAGCCATTCGCCCGGATGGTCCCCGAGCACCACGAAGTCGAGCCCGGCGCGCGCCGCCGCCTCGCCGATCTCATCGAACGTGCCCTCCGAGTCCCCGGAGCGGCCCGAATGCACCGAGAGGGCCCCCCGTACCTCGGGGCCGAGAGTCTCGATCCAGGCCGACACCTCGGCTGCCGCGGGATCCAGCGCCCGGACGGTCGCCGCGCCATTCGCGTCGAGACGGACCGAGGGAGCCGGCGCGAGGCGCAGGGTCAGGAAGCCCGCGATACCGTAGAGCACGCCGACCAGCAGGCCGAGCCGGAACGACACCCGCAGTCCGGCCCGCAGACGCTTCTTCATGGGGCGCCCATTCCCGCCGTCAGGCGAGGTCAGCGAGGAAGGACGGATCGAGGTTGCCGCCGCTCAGAACCACGGCGACCCGACGGCCCCGTACGTCGATCGCCCCGGAACGGAGGGCCGCGACCGTCGCCGCACCCGAGAACTCCACGACCAGGCGATGTCGATGCAGGAGGAACCGCGTGGCATCCCGGATGGCGTCGTCGTCGACCGTCACGACGCCGTCGGCCAGCGCATCGAGATGTTGCCAGGTCAGCGTCCCCGCGCGGACGGGCAGAAGGCCGTCGGCGATCGAACGGGTCGCATCGAGCGTGACCGGCCCTCCGGCCTCCAGGGCGGCCTGCATCGATGCGCCCTCGACCGGCTCGACACCGTAGATACGCGCTTCGGGTCGGAGCGCGCGCCCCGCCACCGCGACACCGGAGGCGAGTCCACCGCCACCGATGGGTGCCAGGAACGCGTCGACCTCGGGCCAGTCCTCGACGATCTCGAGCCCCACCGTACCCTGTCCGGCGATGATGTCGGCGTGATCGAACGGAGGAATGATCTCCAGCCCCTCGGCCTCGGCGATCGCCTCGGCGCGGCGCATGCGTTCCAGGGACGTGGTGCCCTCGAAGACGACCTCCGCACCCAGCCGCCGCGCCCCTTCGACCTTAACCGCGGGCGCGGTCGTCGGCATCACGACGACCGCCCGGACTCCCCGCAGCCGGGCCGCCAGCGCGACCGCCTGCGCATGGTTGCCGGACGAATACGTGATGACGCCGCGCTCCACGGCCGCGTCGGCGAGTTGCGAGACGTAGTGGATGCCACCTCGCGCCTTGAAGGCACCGGCACGTTGCAGGTTCTCGCACTTGAGCCGCACCTCGGCGGCGCCGCACGCCTCGGCGAGTTCGGGAGAGGGCAGCAGGGGCGTCCGGACGACGAGGCCGCGGATGCGATCCGCCGCCGCTCGCACGTCGTCGAGGGTGACGAGCGCCCCCGCCTCGACGGTCACGCCTCGTCGCCCTCCGCCTCCGGACCGACGTCGGACTCGTCCGCGCCCTCCGAACCCTCGTCGGCGGCGGCGTCCTCCGCTCCACCCTCCCCGTTCTCGGCCATGCCCTCGAGGTCCTCCTCCTCGTCCTCGATGACCACCCGGGCCACGTCGACCACGGTGTCTCCGTCGTCCAGATTGACGAGACGGACGCCCTGCGTCGCCCGACCGATGGTACGGATCTCCGAAACCGCCTGGCGGTTCATCACACCCGCTCGGGTGATCACCATGAGCTGCTCGTCGTCGGTCACGCCCTTGATGGCGATCACGGCGCCGGTCTTGTCGGTGACCTTGACGTTGATGACCCCGTACCCACCCCGGCCCTGAAGCCGGTAGGCGTCGACGTCCGTCCGCTTGCCCATCCCCTTCTCGGTCACGACCAGGAGGTTGGCGTCGTCACGCGTGATGACCATGCCGACGACGTAGTCCCGACCGCGCAGCTTGATCCCGCGCACACCCTCGGTGGCGCGGCCCATCGGACGCGCGTCCGCTTCGGGGAAGCGGATGGCCATGCCGTTCCGCGTCGCGAGCAGAACCTGCGTGTCCGGATCGACGATCTGCACGCCGATGAGCGTGTCGCCCTCCCGGATGTTGATCGCGTTCAGGCCGACCACACGGATGTTGCCGTACGCGGAAAGCGGGGTCTTCTTGACCTTGCCGTTGCGGGTGGCGAAGAGCAGGAAGCGATCGTCCGAGAACTCGCGCACGGGCACCACCGCCGCCAGATCCTCGTCCTTGCGCATGCTCACCAGATTCACGATCGGGCGCCCCCGCGACTGGCGGCTCCCCTCGGGGATCTGCCACACCTTGAGCCAGTAGCACTGGCCCTGACGGGTGAAGATCATGAGGGTGTCGTGCGCCGAGGCCGAGAAGATGTGCTCGATCCAGTCCTCGTCCTTCGTCGTGACGCCGCGAAGTCCCCTGCCACCGCGCCGCTGCGCGCGGTAGGTGTCGACCGACTGGCGCTTGATGTATCCCTGCCGCGACACGGTGATGACCATGTCTTCGTCGGGGATCAGGTCTTCCATGTTGAAGTCGCCGACCGCCCCGGTGATCTCCGTACGCCGATCGTCGCCGTGCTTGTCGGCCAGCGCGTTGAGTTCCTCGGCGATGATCGCCATGCGGCGGTCCCGGGATCCCAGGATCGCCTCGAGTCCGGCGATGGTCTCGCGCACCACCGCGAGCTCACCCTCGAGTTTCTCCATCTCGAGACCGGTGAGCCGGGCGAGCCGCATGTCGAGAATCGCCTTGGCCTGAAGCTCGGAGAGCCCGAAGCGATCCTGCAGCGTGGCCGAGGCGGTCTCCGTGTCCCGCGAGCCCCGGATGATCTTGATGACCTCGTCGATGTTGTCGACGGCGACCTTGAGACCCTCGAGAATGTGCTCCCGGGCCTTCGCCTTCGCGAGATCGAACTCGCTGCGCCGCACCACCACCTGGTGGCGGTGATCGAGGAAGTACAGCAGGATCTGACGCAGCGTCAGGACCCGCGGCACCCCGTCGACCAGCGCGAGCAGGATGGTGCCGAAGGTCGACTGCATCTGCGTGTGCTTGAACAGCCGGTTCAGCACCACGTAGGGGACCGCGTCGCGCTTCAGCTCGATGACGACCCGCATGCCGTCGCGGTCGGACTCGTCGCGAAGGTCACGGATGCTGTCGAGCTTCTTGTCGCGTACGAGCTGGGCGATCTGCTCGACCAACCGCGCCTTGTTCACCATGAACGGCAGTTCGGTCACGATGATGCGCTCGCCCCGATCCGTCTCCTCGACGTGCGTCAGTGCCCGCATGACGACGCGACCCCGCCCCGTGCGGTAGGCATCGAGGATTCCCTGGCGGCCGCAGACCTGCCCGCCCGTCGGGAAGTCCGGGCCCTTCACGATCGCCTCGAGGGCCTCCTGCTCCATCTCGGGATCGTCGATCAGGGCGATGCAGGCGTCGACGATCTCACGCAGGTTGTGCGGTGGAATGTTCGTCGCCATACCGACCGCGATCCCGCTGGACCCGTTGACCAGGAGGTTCGGGACCTTCGCGGGCAGAACCGTCGGCTCTTCCTTCTGCCCGTCGAAGTTCGGGACGTACCGGACGGTGTCCTTGTCGATGTCCTCGAGCAGCTCCGTGGCCAGCGAGGTCAGGCGGGCCTCGGTGTACCGGTAGGCGGCGGCCGAGTCACCGTCGATGGAGCCGAAGTTGCCCTGCCCGTCGACCAGCGGATAGCGCAGAGAGAAGTCCTGCACCATGCGGACCATCGAATCGTAGACCGCGCTGTCGCCGTGCGGGTGGTACTTGCCCAGCACGTCTCCGACGACGGTGGCGCTCTTCTTGTACGGCCGGCCGGGCGTCAGCGACAGCTCCGACATGGCGTACAGGATGCGGCGATGCACGGGCTTCAGCCCGTCGCGCACGTCCGGAAGCGCCCTCTGGACGATCACGCTCATCGAGTAGTCGATGAACGACTCCCGCATCTCGTCTTCGAGAAGACGGGTCAGTACTCTCGACCCTCCCTCGTTCGAGTCCTGAAGGTCTTCGGAGGGAGTCTCGATATCGTCGGCCATCCCGAGTCCTTGTCCTGGCGTCGGAGGGCGGCGGCACGGCGGCCGCCGCAGGGGCAGGTGCTAGGGGTGCAC